>JAEMPM010000157.1 GCA_022759285.1 Thermocrinis sp. | reverse complement strand
GATAAAAATACCTTGCGGTTTTTGTTTTTGCTTGGCTATTACGAGGGTTCCTTATACGGAAAGGGCTTTAGAGATATAAGGGATATAAGGTTTATAAAGTACCAACTGGGAGAGGGTAGTCAGATTGCGGGCATCTATATCAACGCAGACCTGCTGTTTATAGCGAATAAGGTTCTGTATGTTGTGGATTTTAAGCTTGGGGGTGCGGAGGGAGACATAAGGGCTCTGCTGGATAAAGGGGAAGGATCTATTCCCTACAGGATTTATGGCTTGCCGGTGAACGTGTCTTTGGGAGAGGTAGGCTTTGAAAGGTTCGTCTTGAGCCTTTTAGAAATGGAGGAGGAACTCTTGTCTTTGAAAACTGCAAACCCAGAGCTAAAGGGTTTTCTTCAGGTGATCTCTTACGCGGTGGATTACCTGTGCGAAGAAAAGCCCAAAGATGTGCGGGAAGTTAGTCTCTCCCTCTTTTATCCGTTGGCGGAGCCCTTTTCCGCAAGGTTCTATTGGAACGGAGAAGACCTATCTCCTTACAGAGAAAGGGTAAGACAGCTTTATGAGAAGATCAAGCAAATAGACTGGGAATACTCGCAGGCGGTGGCAGAAAGTAGGGCAAGAAGGGAAAGGCTTTTGAAGGAGGTGCCAAAGGAAATAGAAAGGCTCAAAGAAGAAATGCAAAAAAGAGAAAACACTGAGGAAATTGTAGAGCCGGAAAAGATATCTGAGACAAGAAAACATGTGGGAAAAGAGCTGGATGAGTTCTTTTCAAAGACACAAGACATAAAAGCCCTTTGTCTTTTACACTCTGCGGGCTCGGGAAAGACCACTCAAACCAGAAACCGCATCCTTATGCAAGAGGGAAAGCACATAGTCCTTTACATGGCAACCCGTAAGGTATTGGTGGATAGAGAGTATAAAAAGCTAAAGGATTTAAAGGATGCCTTGGAAGGAAATGGAAAGGGCATAGATCCACGGGACAAAGAATATATAAAGGTTTTGGAATACTTAAAAAACTCCAATAAAAGCATAGGTTTGGTCTATGAAAAGAGACAAGACAGCAAAGGTAATTATGTAGAAAACATAGGAGACACCTATAGGAATTCAGGTACCAACAGTGGCATTCTGAAGAGAACAGTAGGACAGATACTAAATTTGATAGGTAAAAAGGACGTCATATGGGCTCTTTGCACACAACAGGCGCTCGTGGAAAGCCAGTATGGAAAGGCTACTTCGGAGCATTTAGATAATCTTCTTTCTAGACGCATAACAGACCAATATACCTTCCACATCATCCTGGATGAATTTTTAGGGCACAGCAACGGACTTTATGCCATTGAACAGATGTTTAACTTTTTAGAAAAGGTTAAAAAGAAAGGCGGAAGAGCAAACTTATACCTCTTTGATGCCAACGGTTACTCGCCTGCGATACTAAAAAAGCTGCTTGAAGAGTACGGAGAGTTTAAGGTCGTGCCTGAATCTTTGGTTATTGTAGATTTTAAAGAGGAGGAGGACTTTAAGCATAAAGATATAGAGGTGCGCGTTCGTGCAAAGCATGGCTATCCTTCTCCAAAAATAATAGTAAAAAGGAAATTCCTTTTTGTGGATGAAGTTAAAAAAGTTGAGGAAGTCAAAGAGGAACTGGCAAACAGAATAGCAGGGTATATAAAACACACCTTTAAAGACAAACACAGGCAAACAGCCTTTTTATTCTTGCAAAGTAAGGAACTTTTAGCTATGTTAAAAACCCGCCTTGAGAATGAGGGTTACAGCTGTTTGGTAGCCACCGCAGACTCCCGCAAAAGCCAGGATAGAATCAACCAAGGAAACGAGGACATTATCCTTTCTACTTCTGCCCTTTCAAGGGGCATAGACCTTTCAAGACCTCACAAACCTATAAACAAGATATACGCCATCATCACAGACTTTGGCATTGAGTCCAACTTGGTGGAGATGATCCAAGCCATCTCAAGGGCAAGGGGAGACGAAGAAACGGAGAAAAACCCAAAGGAGCTTCACTTTGTCTATCCCATCTATCCACAGTGGGATTCATTGATTGAAAGAATATTGGAGTATGAACCTAAGGCGGACGAACAGATCCTTAGGCTTATGATAACAAAGCATACGCTAAACCAAAAGCTTCTTTTGGACAAAGTTGTTTTTGGCATAGTGGAGCAGTTTGTAAAAAGTGGCAAAGAAAAGGTGCTTGTTCCACTGCCAACCCAATACGCCACCAGATACATACCCAACGAAGTGGCAAATATGGAAGGCTTTTTAAGCTTTCTGGAAAACATCATTCCCTTTGTGGAAGACAAGGAAAAGAAAGAGAAAGTGGAAAAGCTATACAACACCCTTCTTTCTGCCATCTTCGTAAATGCAGTGCAGATTGATTTTAAAAAAGAGTTTGAATACTACCATCCATACATTCTTTTTGAAAAACAGCAGGTGCGCTACGCCTTTGATAACGAAAAGAGGGGGAAGATAAAAAGGCTTTTTGAAGAGTTAAAAGAACTATTAGAAGACCATAACCAAGATAAAACAAACGAGCTTAAAAGCTTCATAGAAGGTGGCCTACCTTCTACTTCAAAAAACATGCCCACGCTAATTCCTGTTTATGCTTTGGTGCTTACTGAACACTTTTTAAAGGAAAAGGAGAGGGTTCAATTTAAGATAACGGGAAGGATAGGCAGGGGTAATGCAGACGCCCTTATGGGAAGTGTAAAGCCCACTACTTACTGCCTTGCTGGAACTGAAAAAGAATATGCCTGCGTGCCTTTGGGAGAGGATTATCCATACAAGGAGGTCTTGAGTGGTAGATTCGCAAAGTTTCCTATCGAATTTATAATAAAGCTGTTGAGGGAGTAGTATGAAAGAAAAAAACTTTGAGATAAGAGGTAGAGCAAGCTTAGAATGCGTTGAAAGGTTTGCTCAATGTTCCCATCCTTCCGGGGATTATATATACGGTGGGCTCTTTTGGAGCGGAGAGGAAGATTATGCCAGAAATTGGTCTATTTTGATCCATCGGCTACTTGACCGAAAGAAAAAGGACCTAAAAGCCCTAAGGAAGGAAATGGCAAACTTTTTGCAAAATCCAAACTATAAACTAAAGGGTGTTGCCCGGTATGAAAAGGACAGTGTGGTCTGGATGCGTGGTTTTAGAGCTATGAAAGGTTCAGAAAGGTTTGAGTTTGATAGGTTCCATAAGGGCAAAAAGTTCAATTTGGTAGTGGGAAGGGTGGCAGGTCAGGAGTTAGACAAAAGAAGCGGACTTGTTTTTTTAAAACTAGTGGGGGAAGATGGCACACAGGTTAGCAGGGAAAAGATTTGGGAGGGTAGAAAAAAGGTTCTCCGAGCTTGGGAGAGTCTAACAGACAATCCAAAAATTAAAGAGGAGCTCTCAAGGGTAAGGGAATTTATCCAAATTTTGGAAGATTATATGCCACCAAACATAAAATCAAATCCTCTTTATCTTAAGCTGGTGGGTTATTTGGCACCCTTTGACTTTAAAGGTTTTTCAGACTCTCTGCTTGTGGGTAGGGCAAGGCTCTTTTGGAAGAGAAAAACCGCGGAGGAACTAATTGAGGAGCTAAAGTCCCATAAGGA
>JAEMPM010000155.1 GCA_022759285.1 Thermocrinis sp. | reverse complement strand
TTCTTAATAGATGGTTTTATAAATCTTTTGCACTTTCTTTACTTTAGAGTGGTCAAGTTCCTGTGGATCAAGCTGGACATATACACGGTGGATCTCCTCGTTAATGGAGTTGCTAAGTTTTCCTTTAGGTTTGGGAAGAAAGCAAGCCTAATACAAACTGGTCTTCTAAACAACTATGTAGCCTTTTTGCTCTTTGGATTGGTTGTTTTGCTGGGAATAATCATTTACTTTATGAGGTGAGCCATGGAGCTTGTGCCTGCGGTTTTCCCCTTCATTCCTTTAAGTATAGTCCTGCCTTTGCTGGGTATAGTGCTTATCGTTTTTCTTGAAGAAAAATTTGCCAAGTGGATTGCCCTTGTTTTTTCGGGTACAGTCCTTGTTCTCTCTTTGGTTTCCCTCTTTTACTTTGACTTTTCTCAGGCTCAAAAGGTTCAGTTTTACCAAAGCGTCACCCTAATTAAAGAGTTAAATCTGAGTCTCTCCTTTGGCGTAGATGGGCTTTCTTACCTTATGTATATTCTTACTACTCTGGTTTCCTTTGTAGCTATATGCTGGTCTATAAAGGACCGTCAGATAAACCACCGGTTGAAGGAGTACTACGCTTGGTTTTTGCTCTCTGAAAGTGCTGTCGTGGGTGTATTCACCAGCTGGGATATGCTCGTCTTTTACGTCTTTTATGAGCTTACCCTTGTGCCCATGTTCTTTGTTATAGGTATATGGGGCTACAAGCTAAGGCTTTACTCTGCCTACAAGTTCTTTGTTTATATATTTGTCTCCTCTTTGTTTTTACTTTTAGGAATAGTGAGCGTTGCGGTAGAGCATTACAGACAGTTTGGTAAATTCTCCTTTTCTTACTTTGACCTTTTGCAAAACCAGTATAGCTTAGCTTTTGGACTTTTCCTTTTCCTTCTCTTCTTTATTGCCTTTGCGGTAAAAACGCCTATAGTGCCTTTTCATACATGGCTTCCCGATGCTCACGGTGAGGCACCCACCGCTGGTTCTGTGGTGTTGGCGGCAATTCTCTTAAAGATGGGTACTTATGCCCTTCTGAGGTTTAACATTGGACTTTTCCCAAAGGTTGCGGTCTTTTTGATGCCAATCCTCGTGCTTTGGGGTATAGCTACCACAATCTTTGCCTCTTGGTTTACTATAAGCCAAAGCAATGTTAAGCGTTTTGTTGCATACTCTTCTATTAGCCACATGGGTTTTGTAGTGACGGGTATGTTTTTGCTCAACAAAGAAGGTCTTAGGGCGAGCATAATGGAAATGTTTGCCCATGGACTTACCTCAGCCTCTTTATTTATGATGGCAGGTTTTATATACAACAGATTGCACAGCTTTAACATGCAAGCACTGAGGGGTTCCATAAGGTTTATGCCAATGTTTGCAATTCTTACCGCCATAACAGGCTTTTCTTCTATGGGTCTTCCGGGTGGTTCTTCCTTTTGGGGTAAGTTTTTGACCATAATGGGTGCAAGGGAATACACCTTGCAATTGGCACTCCTTGTCCTTGCGGGTGCTTTCTTCAGCGTCCTTTATGTGCTTTATCTGTTAAAAACCTTATACTTGGATGTTAAAGAAGAAAGTATGCTCGTCCATTTTACAGATGTCAGGGGATTTAAATTAGTTGCCTTCCTGCTGGTAGTTGTGCCCATGCTTATGGTGGGGCTTCTACCTTTCCTCTTCTTTTCCTTCTTTGACACCCATATTGACCTTCTCCTTGCAACGATATCAAAAAGCTTGGAGGGTGGCTTATGGAAATGAAAGATCTAATTCAGATTGAAACTCCAAAGCTTACCCTCTTTGTTCCGGAGCTAATCGTTTTGATTACAGGCTTTGTACTCTTTAGCCTTGACATCATATACAAAAGACTCTCCCATACCTTGGCAATAAGCATTAGTGTAATAGGCTACACCTTGGCACTGCTCTATCTGATCTTTAACTTTGACCTCAGAGGAGAGACCTTTTACGGGCTCTATGTTAGGGATAGCTTTTCCTCTTTGCTTCAGGTTTTTATGATACTACTTACCATAATCCTTCTTGCTTTTACGCTTCAATATCAAAAGTTTAAAAGATCCCTGTATGGAGAGTTTTATTATCTTCTGGCTTTCTCCCTTTTCGGGAGCATGGTTCTTGCCAGTTCTTACAACCTGCTTCTGATATACACAGCCCTTGAAGCAGTTTCTGTGTCCTTTTATATACTTACTGCTTTGCAGAGGGGAGACTTCACTTCAAAGGAGGGCGCATTCAAATACCTAATATTGGGTGGGCTTGCCATAGCCTTGGCTTCCTATGGTGCTGTTTTTCTATACATATATGCAGGCTCCTTTGATTTAAGACATGTTCTCCATTTCAACGCACCGGACAAGAGCTTTCTTATTCTGGGCTTGGTCTTTTTTCTCTTTGGCCTGGCCATAAAGATAGGGGTTGTGCCCTTTCACTTTTGGCTACCGGATGCCTACCAAGGTGCACCTACACCCATAACCGCTTATATGTCCAGTGTAGGCAAAATAGCCTTCTTTGCACCGGTGCTAAGGGTAATGCCCCTGGTTCAGGAAAGCTTTCATAACACTTGGATTTTAGCAGTTGGAACCCTGGCGGTAATTACCTTCCTTTATGGAAACTTTGTGGCACTTGTTCAAAAGGATGTAAAAAGGATGCTAGCCTACTCTTCTATAGCCCACTCGGGCTACATTTTGGCAGGTGTGTCTGTAGCCAGTTCCATAGGATTAAAGGCGGTTATCTACTTTCTTTTGGCATACTCCATAATGGGTATGCTTGGCTTTTTGGTTTTGGCTGTTTTGGAACGTAGCGGAGATTGGGAAAACAAATTGGAGGACTTTGACGGGCTAAAGCATTCGCAGAGTTTTATGGCGTGGATTTTCGCTATAGCCCTTTTATCACTCCTTGGTGTTCCTCCCACGGTGGGCTTTTTGGTAAAGGCCCTGGTCTTTATGTCTTTGGCTTACGGTAAGCTGTGGTGGATCGGTATATTGATGATCATTGGAATAGGTGCATCTACAGGATACTATTTGAGGTTGGTCATGCTCATGTTTATGAAGGAGGGAGAAAGGCGGGCGATTGCAAATCCTACAGGTTTTGAAAAGGCGTCCATGGTTCTGATGGCAGCGTCTTTGCTGATCCTTGGCATACTTCCTATGCTTCTTTGGAATTACATTAGCCCTACTTCAGAGATGCTCTTTAGGAGGTAGAGGAGATGGACTACTTGGGCTTTTTAATTCTTGCTTTTGTTATGCTTGGCATTGCCCTGCTTATGATCTTTCTAAACTATCTGCTTGGACCAAAGGCCCCATCAGCCCTAAAGGACTATCCTTACGAATGTGGTGTGCCTCTTTATGATAAATCCGCACAGGCAACCTTTCATCAGGGCTACTACCTTTTGGGACTACTCCTTTTGCTCTTTGATATAGAGGCTGCCTTTCTATTTCCTTGGACGGTGGTTTATAGGTATTTGGGAGTTTTTGGTTTTGTGGAGATGTTTTTGTTCATATTCATACTAATCTACGGGCTACTTTATGCTTGGAGAAAGGGCGCCCTTGATTGGCAGTTTGAAGAAGAGTATATTGATTAAACAAATGAAGAG
>JAEMPM010000055.1 GCA_022759285.1 Thermocrinis sp. | reverse complement strand
CCTCATAAGCACCAGAGACCTAAGCACAGAGGACATTCAAGAGTTATACTCCCTCTTTCGTAGCTTTAAGGGAGGTAGGAGAGAAAGGTTAAAGGGAAGGGCCGTTCTTTTCTTTTTGGAAGCTTCTACCCGAACTCGCCTGTCCTTTGAAGTTGCCCTCAGGGAACTTGGCATGGAAACCCACTATGTGGGGAAAGGAGAATCATCCATACAAAAAGGTGAATCCTTTAAGGATACCATAAAAGTTCTCTCCGCCTTGGGCTTTAGGCTGTTGATTTTTAGAGTGCCCTTTGTTCTATTTCCATACGAACCTTTCCTTGAGGAAAGCATAAGCCTTATAAACGCAGGGGACGGCACCCATCAGCATCCCACTCAGGGACTAATAGACCTATTTACCGCCCTTGAACATTATCCTTCCTTGGAGGGGCTGAAAGTTCTCTTCGTGGGAGATATACTCCACAGTAGGGTTTTTAGGTCCTCTGGGGAGCTTTTTAGCAGGTTTTCTGCTCAGCTTGGAGTTTGCGGTCCTGCTACCCTTATCCCTTCTGACCTCTCACCCTTTGGAGACGTGAAAGTTTTTGATAGTGTGGATGAGGGCATAGAATGGGCGGATTTGGTGGTATACCTTAGGTTGCAAGAGGAAAGGTTCAAAGAGAGCTATGTGCCTTCAAAGGAAAGCTACTTTCTGCAGTTTGGTTTAACGAAGGAACGCTACAGGAAACTAAAGGGCTACTTTATGCACCCGGGACCAGTAAATCTGTATGTGGATATAGACCCAGAGGTGCTCTATGGGGAAAAATCTTTGGTTTTAAAACAGGTGCAGAACGGACCCTTTGTGCGGATGGCTGTAGTCTATAACCTTCTTAAGGACCAGCAAGGCTAAAAGTTGAAAACCGATTGAAAAGACCGCCAAAAGGACTGGTAGGATTTCGTACAAACGCCCCATCACAGAGGCACCCAAAAATACGGACAATCCAAAGAAAAGATGAAATATGCCGTAAGCCCTTCCTCTAAAGGAAGGTGTGGAAAGTTTTGCAACACCTGAGCGCACAATGGATTCGTGCATACCCAATTGAACTCCCCACAGCAATATTCCAGCTATGAAAAGGGTTCTATCTATGGAAAAGATAAGGTAGGGATAGATTAAGGTGATAACGACACCAAGGGCTAGAGCCTTAAAACCAATCCTGTCAAAGAGATAGCCAAAAAGGAGGGCAGAAAAGCCATCTATAAGCATAGCAAAGGAAAAGAGAAAGGGAGGTAAGGCGTCGGGCAAGTTTAGATGGACTTTGCCATGATAGGTGATCAGTGTAATGGGCACAAATGAGAGCCCAAGCAGAAAAGAAAAGGCTACATAGTGCCAAAAGCCGGGATGCGTTCCTTTGCCTTCTCCTTTGGAGCCTTCAGCAGTTTCCATATTTTCTTGATGATATCTTTTTGAAAGGAAGAGAACAAAAAGTGCTAAGAGGGCACTTGGCAGAAGGCTTGCAAAAGCCAAGCGGTAATTATTGGTAAAGTAGTAAAGCACTGCGGACACAAAGAGGGGACCCAAAAAGGCACCAACTTGGTCTAAAAACTCGTGGATGCCAAAACCTTTGCCATGCCCAACCCTTTCGGTAGCCTGAGAAAGCAATGCATCCCGGGACGGAGTTCTGAGGGCTTTTCCGAAACGTTCAAGGACCATCAAAGCACCAGCCCATTGCCAATTTGGCACCAAAGCGAGAAGCGGCACAGAAAGTAGGTTTATAACATAACCCAAAAAGACAAAGGCCCAAGGTCTTTTTAGCTTATCCGATAGGTAGCCAAAAACCAACCTTAGCACATATCCCACCAGTTCAGAAAGCCCTGAGAGAAAGCCTATAACGAAGGGAGATGCGGAAAGTGAAGCCAAATAGGGTCCAAGAATGCTTCTGCCACCTTCGTAGGTGAAGTCAGAAAGCAGGCTAACCACGCCCATCAAGAGAATAAAGATGTAAGGGTTAGCCAATGTCCAACTCCTCTGAGGATACCTCTCCCAGAATTTCCAGCTCTGGTATGTGTCTTTTTATGTAATTGAGGACTTCCAAGGTCCTTTCGTAAGTATCAGGTGTGGCAATAACATAGACTAAATCCTTTTTCTTTTCCTTTGTCCGGACTACTGCGTTTCTTCCAGAACCGTCCATAAGGGCGGTAAACAGCCCTATTTTTGGAACCGGTAGCCTAAGAAGGATTATCCTCGCCTTTACCTCTCTCATATTTGAGGATCTTGGCGTTGAAGAGGGTTTTTGTCTTTTTTACAAACTCCGGAAGCTCTTCTTTATCTTCTTCTTTTTCCTCCACTACAAAGTCAAGGAAGGGAAACCTTACCTTTAGCTTTTCTATTTCCAAAACCTTTGCATCCTCTTTGCTCACCTTTAGGATGAGCTTTCCCTCTTTTTCCTCGTAGGGAAGTCTTCTTAACCTTTCAAAGTCAATCCTGCTAAGGTTTTTCTGAAGGATTTCCCAAGGGTTTTCTTTCTGCGATTTTTCTTGTCCTTCCTCCTTTTTTTCCTCTTTTTCCTCCTTCTTTTCCTCTTTAGGAATCTCTTTGCTTGAGCTTCCCAGTCCTTTTATAAGTTCCTCTATGGAAAGGATGTCTTTGACTAAAGAACTTTTGATAATGGCTATCTGGCATGCCCTAAAGAGGTCCTTTGTTCTTGCTTCTACCCTCACTTGGCTAACCAATTTTTCAAGATACAGCAAAGCGTTCAAGTTCGCGGAAACTTCTCTGTGAAAGTCTTCCACCTGCATTAGTTTTTCTGGGTTCTTTAGGCTTTTGTAAAGAACAAGCGTCCTTATTTCCTCTTCCACACTTTCCCAAAATTTTGAAAGGTTGTAGCCCTTTTCTCTTATCTGGTTTAAAAACTCAAGGGCGGAGTCCACATCACCAGAGAGTAGCATCTTTATAAAATCCCTTACCTTTCCCTGAGAGAGAATACCCAAAAACTCCTCTATTATTTCTTCCTTTACTTTTCCCTCCCCAAAGGTGGCACTTTGGTCCAGCAGAGACACCGCATCCCTCATCCCTCCATCGCTTACCTTGGCGATGGTATACAGGGCCTGCTCTTCATACTCTATGTTTTCCCTTTCGCATATAAACTTAAGATACTTTACGATATCCTCTTCTCTGAGCCTGCTAAAGATGATCCTTTGGCAACGGGAAATTATAGTGGGAAGTATTTTGTCATACTCAGTGGTGCACAGAACAAAGATCGTTCTGGGAGGAGGCTCCTCAAGGGTCTTCAAAAGGGCATTAAAAGCCTCCTTTGTTAGCATATGTGCCTCGTCCAGGATATAGACTTTGTACTTTCCTTTTATGGGTGTGTAAGAGACCGCATCTCTCAGGGCCCTTATATCGTCTATTCCTCTGTTGGATGCAGCGTCTATCTCTATGAGGTCTGGGAAATTTCCCTTTTCAATGGCGACGCAGTTTTCACACTCACCGCAGGGTTCTCCATCGATAGGTTTCAGGCAATTTATTGCCCTTGTTAATATACGCGCTACGGTAGTTTTGCCAGTTCCTCTGGGACCCGCAAAAAGGTAGGCGTGGGAAAGCCTGCCAAGCCTTACCGCGTTGAGCAAAACCCTTTTGGCAGTCTCTTGTCCTACAAG
>JAEMPM010000028.1 GCA_022759285.1 Thermocrinis sp. | reverse complement strand
TCGTGGCGAGGTATATATTCGTAACGGGCGGTGTCCTCTCTTCCTTAGGTAAAGGAGTATCTTCTGCTGCAATAGCTTCTATCCTTGAGGAAATGGGCTACAGAGTTACCCTCCAAAAGCTGGACCCTTATCTAAACGTGGACCCTGGAACCATGAGTCCTTATCAGCACGGTGAAGTTTACGTGACGGAGGATGGTGCAGAAACGGACTTAGACCTTGGGCATTATGAAAGGTTTACCAAAGCTAAGATAGGCAGAGAAAACAACGTCACCGCCGGGAGGGTTTATTTCAATGTCCTCCAGAGAGAAAGAAAGGGAGATTATCTTGGTGCAACAGTTCAAGTAATACCTCACATAACAAATGAGATAAAAAGACTAATAAGGTCCATTGAGAAGGACCATGACTTTGTTATTGTAGAAGTAGGTGGAACTGTAGGAGATATAGAGAGCCTTCCTTTCTTAGAGGCCATCAGACAGCTTGGAATGGAGCTTGGAAGGGAAAACTGCATCTATGTACACGTAACCTATGTTCCCTACGTAAAAAGCGTGGGAGAGCTTAAGACTAAACCTACCCAACACTCAGTTAAAGAGCTAAGGGCAATAGGCATTCAACCAGATGTTTTAATATGCCGGTCTGAGTGTGAAATACCAAAGGAAGTAAAAGAAAAGCTTTCCCTTTTTACAAACGTTAGTATTTCTGCGGTAATATCCGCCCACGACGTGGAGACCATTTATGAAGTTCCTCTGCTTTTCAAAAAACAGGGACTGCATCTTTGGCTTGCCAAAAGGTTTAACTTAGAACCCAAGGATGGTGAAGGAAAGTGGGAAAAGATCGTCAACATAATAAAGAACGCAAAAGAGGAAGTAAAGGTAGCCCTTGTTGGCAAATATGTTAGTCTAAGGGATGCATACAAAAGCGTGGTGGAGGCACTTACTCACGGAAGCATTGCCAACCGTGTTAAACTGAACATCCTTTGGGTCAATTCGGAAAACGTTGAAGAGACGCTTTTACACGAAGCCGACGGCATACTGGTGCCAGGGGGCTTTGGAGAAAGAGGTATAGAGGGCAAAATTAAAGCCATCAACTACGGAAGGATCAGCAAAAAGCCCACTTTTGGTATATGCCTTGGTATGCAGCTTATGTGTGTGGAATTTGCAAGGAATGTTTTGAACCTCAAAGGTGCCAACTCTACCGAGTTTGATCCTAACACACCTCATCCAGTTATTGACATAATGGAGGAACAAAAGCAGATAGAAGAGCTTGGGGGCACTATGCGTTTGGGAGCATACCCATGCGTGTTAAAGGAAGGGACAAAGGTCAGGGAAATTTACAAAAAGGAGGTAATATATGAAAGGCACAGGCACAGGTATGAGTTCAACAACGCCTACAGAGAAGTTTTTGAAAAGAATGGCTTTGTTATTTCTGGACTTTCTCCCGATGGCAGGTTGGTGGAGGTAGTAGAGCTAAAGGATCATCCCTGGTTCATCGGTTGCCAGTTTCATCCCGAGTTCAAGAGTAAACCCTTTGATCCGCATCCTCTGTTTGTATCCTTCATAAAGGCATGCATCAACGCAAAGACTTAGAGAACCACCGATACAACCGCTCCTACATCCTTAAAGTCCTCATCCTCTAAATGAATGTAGTTTTCTGTAAGCGCCCTTCCTTCCTCCAAGATTATAGCCCTAAGGGTCTTTCCTCTCATTGAACCTTTGAATTCCTCTCTCTTTTTTTGATCCAAAGCTTTGAGCAGTTTAACCCTTTCTTTCTTTATCCTTTCTTCCACCTTTGGGAACATCTTGCTCGCCTTGGTATAAGGTCTGTCTGAATAGCTAAAGACGTGAAGATAAGCAAAGGGTAGGTTTTGAACAAGTTTATATGTCTCCTCAAAATCTTCCTCTGTTTCCGTGGGAAAGCCCACTATAATATCTGTACCTATGGCAGATATGGGTCTCCTTTGAACTATAGTTTCCACAAGCTTTGTATAGTCTTCTACCGTATAGTCCCTCTCCATAAGCTTCAAGATCCTGTTGGAACCACTTTGAAGGGAAAGGTGAAAGTGGGGAGCGATCCTTTCTTCTTGTGTGATTAGGTCCAAAAGCTTTTGGTCTATCTCGGATGGATAGAGGGAGGAGAGCCTAAAGAGTTCTATTCCTTTTATGCGTAACAGTTCCAAGAGCAATTGATAAAGGCTTGTATTTAGGTCCCATCCGTATTGGGTTAGCTGGGTGCCAGTAAGGACGATTTCTTTAAAGCCCCTTTCCGCCAAGCTCTTTACTTGTTCAAGGACCTTTTCCATTGGCACGCTACGGAGCTTGCCCCTTGCGTAAGGGATTACACAGAAGGTACAAAAGTTATTACATCCTTCTTGAACTTTGAGAAAGGGTCTCACCCTCTCAAAAAAGACCACCAGATCAAAGTTTTTAACCTGGTTATCTTTGAAGATGTTATCCACAAAGACCCTTTCACCCCTGCCCTGAAGGTAATCTTCAAGGATCTCCACGAGTCGGTCTTTGTGGGAATTCCCCACTACCAGATCTACCTCTTTTAGCCTCGCCAGTGCCTGTGGGTTTGTCTGGGCATAACATCCCGTAGCCACCACTATAGCTTTTGGATTTTTCCTCTTCGCCCTGTATATAAACTGTCGGGAGGATCTATCCGCCTCGGAGGTCACAGTGCAGGTATTTATTATGTATATGTCTGCTTGTTCTTGTACTCTTGTGTAACCTTTCTCTGTTAATTTTTGGGCTAAAAGCTCACCATCAAAGTAGTTGCTCCTGCATCCGAGGTTAATGACAGAAAACTTCATAGGGATTAAAATATAAACCATGGCAGGGCACAGTCATTGGGCGCAGATCAAACATAAGAAGGCAAAGTCTGATGCACAGAGGGGAAAGCTCTTTTCAAAGATTATAAGGGAGATTACCGTAGCAGTCCGGCAAGGAGGACCAAACCCAGAAACCAACCCTCGGCTCAGAGCTGCCATAGAACACGCCAAAAAGGCCAACATGCCCGCAGAGACTATAGAGAGGGCCATAAAGAAAGGAACCGGCGAGCTAGGCGGAGAGAACTACGAAGAGGTTATATACGAAGGCTACGGACCCGGTGGTGTAGCCCTGATGATACTTGCTACTACAGACAACAGAAACAGAACCACATCGGAAATAAGGCACATCTTGTCCAAGCATGGAGGAAACTTGGGCTCTTCCGGTTGCGTAGCCTTCCTCTTCGACCGGGTGGGTCTCATAGAAGTTCCAAGGGAAAGCATCTCAGAAGAGGAACTATACGAAAAGGCTATAGAAGCGGGTGCTGAGGATGTACAGGTAGGAGAGGAGATATATCTCATATACACCCTTCCGGAGGATCTATACCAAGCTAAAGAGAAACTCCAATCTATGGGTGTTTTAGTGGAAAAAGCCGAGATCACCTACAAACCAAACAGCACTGTACCGGTGAACGACCCAGAGACTGCTCAGAAACTCCTCAAATTGTTGGAGGCCCTTGAAGAGCTGGAAGACGTGAGAGAAGTGATCGCAAACTTTGACATGGCAGAGGAGCTGATTAAGCAGGCATAACAGTGAAAAAGCTTTGGTTTTTTGTAGCTTCTGTTTTGCTCTTTGCCCTTTTTTCAGA
>JAEMPM010000046.1 GCA_022759285.1 Thermocrinis sp. | reverse complement strand
AGCATGCCTTGGCTATTGAGGGTTAGAAAGAAGTTTAACGCGGCACACTTTTTGACCAACTACCATGGAAAACCAGAACCTCTGCACGGTCATACCTGGGCGGTGGAGATCTTTTTAAAAGTGCATACCTTGGACGAAGGTGGTATGGGTGAGGACTTTGTGGAGATCTCTAAGTTTCTTGATGAAATACTTCCAGACTACAAACTGTTGAACGAGGTGTTTGACTTTTCTCCCAGTGCGGAGAATGTGGCAAAGTGGCTCTATGAAAGAGTTAAAGAAAAATATCCAACTGTCCAAAAGGTGGTGGTTTGGGAAACAGAGGACTGCGGCGCGGAATACTTTGAGGTATAAAAGCTTTAAAATTTTTGTGTATCAACAGAAAATTAGACATGCCGGTATTTCTGTTAACTAACGACGATGGATACTTTTCTGAGGGTATAAGGGCTCTAAGGGAAGAGCTAAAGAGTCTTGGAAGGGTCATAACGATTGCTCCCGATAGAAATCTTAGCGGTGTGGGACACTCTTTGACCTTCAGCATGCCCTTAAGGATCAGAAGAGTAGATGAAGACTTTTGGACGGTTATAGGGGGAACTCCTGCAGATTGCGTGCATTTGGGCTACTACGTTTTGCTTGATGGTAAAAAGCCAGATATGGTATGCTCGGGTATAAACGAGGGTCCCAACTTGGGCGAGGACATAACCTACTCGGGCACTGTCTCCGGTGCCATGGAAGGCCGAATTCTCGGAATACCCTCCGTAGCCTTCTCCGCCTTTGGAGGAGAGAGTAAGAATTTTTCAGAGATTGCAAAGGTGGCAAAAAAGGTAGTTATAGAGGTTTTAGAAAAGGGCTTGCCTGAAGATACATACTTGAACGTGAATATTCCCGATTTGCCCCAAGACCAAATAAAGGGCTTTCTGATCACCAAACAGGGCAGGAGGGCATACAAGGAAAAGGTTTTAAAACTCCTGGACCCGGGCAAAAAACCCCTTTACTGGATCACTGCCACTGAGTTTGGATGGCACTTGGAGGAAGGCACTGACTATTGGGCTGTTTATCACGGATACGTGTCCATAACACCTTTGCAACTGGACTTAACCAACTACAAGGCTATGGAAATACTTAAAAAGCGTTTAAAATTTACTACAGAGGTGGAAAAATGAGTGATACGATAGGTGGAAAAAACGAACTATCTGTTATAAAAGCACCTTTGCTTAGGGAAGTAAAGAAGGGAGAGACAAGAAAGCACATAATATCTGTGCTTGTACGCAACGAGCTTGGAGTTCTCGCCCGTATTGCAACCCTCATAGCAGGCAAGGGATACAACATAGAGGGATTGTCGGTGGGAGAGACCCACGAAAAGGGCTTTTCTTTGATGACTATAGAGGTAATAGGGGACGATGTGGTAATAGAGCAAGTAGTAAAACAGTTAAGAAAGCTCATAGATACCATAAAGGTTAGGGACCTAACAGATAATCCCCATGTGGAGAGGGAGCTTGCTCTGATAAAGATATATACCGCTACTCCAAGGGCAAGGGATGAGGTTCTCAGACTTACAGAGATCTTTAGGGGCAAGATCGTGGACGTTTCTCTAGATACCTACACTGTGGAGATCACAGGAGATGAAGACAAGATAAACGCCTTTGTGGAACTGGTAAGACCTTTTGGTATAAAGGAGATGGCAAGGACTGGAAAGGTTGCCCTGGAGAGGGAAGGTGTTTAGTGTTGTCTTTGAGAATTTTTATCTTAACGAAGAGCTTTTTTATCTTATAAACCATAACAGACATCCCCTTTTGGATGCGTTTTTTTCTAAATTCTACCTTTTGGGCAAAGGTTGGGTTTTAATCCCGATCTTTATCGGTTTGTTTATTTTTCGAAGGTCAAGCCTTAAGGTGTTTCTATACACCATAGGCATATCCGCCGTTTCGGTGGAGGTTTTAAAGCAACTCACCAAACAACCAAGACCCGCAACTCTTTTAGAGGATGTTTATCTTTTGGAGCCTTTGCATCTGAACTCCTTCCCTTCAGGAGATAGTGCGATGGCCTTTGCCTTGGCTAGTTTTTTTCTCTGGCTCAATCCAAAGTTGGGTTCTGTCTTCTTGGTCTATGCTCTTCTGATAGCCTACGGTAGAGTATATGTGGGAGCACATTTTCCCCTTGATGTTTTTGCGGGAGCCCTCATAGGCATTTTCTCCTTCTTGCTTGCCTTACGCTTTGCGTAAAGGATTATGTGGTTTTTGTTTGGTCTCTTCTTTTTCATTTTTGGCAATTGGTTTTTGGGACTAACCTCTTTGGATGAAGGTAGGAACGCCTCAGCGGTTTTAAACATGCTAGACTCCAAAGACTTTTTGGTGCCCTACTACAACTGTCAGGTGCGTTTTGAGAAACCACCTATGCTTTACTATTTTGGATTGATCTTTGCCAAGCTCTTTGGATTGAACGAGTTCTCCCTTAGGTTGGTCTCCGGGCTTTCCGCCTTTGGTGTGGGAATTTTCACATACCTTACCGCAAAGCTTTTCTTTGACAGGGAAACTGCTCTTAAATCCTTTTTGGTGCTTGCTACCTTGCCTCACATGTGGGTGGAGTCAAGGGCTTTTGTCCCCGAGATGCTTCTTAACTTTTTCATGCTTGGAGGTCTTTACTTTTTCTTAACTAACAGAGCCACTTTGGGATGGCTCTTTCTAGCCTTTGCCTTTTTAACCAAAGGACCGGTAGGCGTGTTTTTACCTCTGGGTGCTTACCTGATCCTTAGAAGGGATCTTGCATTTCTTCAATTAAAGGGCATCCTCCTTTTTCTGCTGGTAGGAGGAAGCTGGTATTATCTTATGCTCTACAACTTTGGCTGGGCATACTTTCAAAAGTTTTTCATTTATGAAAACATAATGAGATACACAGGACAAACTATCATCCATCCTTACCCCTTTTATTACTATCTCATTGTACTTGCCGTTGCCTACATTTTTTACCTTCCAGCTCTTCCAAAGCTCTTTAAAAAGGAGCCCAAAATCCTTCCCTTCTTGCTTTGGGCTGTGTTTGTAGTTGTTTTTTTTAGCCTTGCCAAAAACAGATTGCACCACTACATAATCTTTTCTTATCCTGCCTTAGCCATAGCTTTTGCTTACCAGCTTTCCATGGATTACATAAAGAAGGTTTTGGTGATAGCTACTGTTTTTCTCTTAGGTTTAAATGTGGGCGTGTATTTTTATGAAGAAAACCGGTTTCAAACAAAAGCACTACCCTTTCTAAAGGATTTTGACGGACCCGTATACTTCTACAGAGGAGCCGAGATATCCTCCATTCCCTTTTATTTGAAAAGATGTGTGCCAAAGATAGACTATGTTCCCAACCATAGGGCAATGCTCATAAGCAAAGAGGACATAAGGGAATGCAGGGAAATTTTGAAGGCAAGGGAGTTTGACGGTAACTACAGACTTTACATATGTGAGCCTTGAATCTGCTTTTAAAAATCCCTCACAGGGACCGTCCCTCCAGCGGATAAAGGAACTAACCCTTTAGGATACCCCACTCCATCCCACATCTTTCTCCATCTCTCAGTTTTAATCCTACCGTGTGTAGTTTTTTGTTTGCTTGCTTTCTAAAAGCATAATCATAAAGGTTATCCACAGAAGTGTTATAATCATTC
>JAEMPM010000096.1 GCA_022759285.1 Thermocrinis sp. | reverse complement strand
CCCTTTTTTTTTTTCGTCTTTTACTCCTCTGGTGGGTTTTTCGGCTCACTTTAAGAGGGGGTTGATGATGAAGATGAAGTGGGTGGTGGGGGGGGAGGAGGTGGCGGCGATGAGGGTTTTGTCTCCTCTATCTTAAAAACATTGCTACTATCGGTCTTTTTTTCCTTTTCCTTTTCCTCTCCCCCTTTCTCTTTCTCTTCCACCTTGTTTTCCTTATTTTCTTTAAGCTGCTTTAACTCCTCATTCATCTCCTTGAGTTGATTTAAAATTTGTTCGTTCATCTGGGATTGAGACTTTAAAGTCTCCTCCAAAAGCTTTTTCTGAAGCTCAGGGTCAGACTTTATCACCACACCCTCACCAGAAGAAAATAGCCTGCTTAACAGAAATAACCCCACCGCCGAACCCACAAAAATCCCACCCCACTTTATAGCATCATTACCTAAAAATCTCCTCTTTTTTTCCTCTTCTTCCTGAATCTCCTCTTCCTCTATAGGAACATCCTCGTATTCTTGCTCTTGCTGCTTTTTCCTCCTGAGTTTGTCCAAAAAACCCATGCCTATTATTATATCACTCAGGTGAACTTTGTGGTAAAATAAAGGCATATGAGAGTTCTGTTGATTTTGGTTTTGTTTATTGTGGCAGGGTGCACTGCGGTAGCGGTAAAGGAAGGTCTTCAAAAAGACTTTCCTGAACCTATAATAAAAGAACGCCTGAAGGAGATAAGGCAATGAAAAAAGTTGTTTTATTGCTTGGGGCTTTATGTGTGGTAAGTTTAGCGGATGAAGTGAGTGCTTACAAAGCTGGGTGGGTAGATGGCTTTAGGGTGGGCTATAGCTTAAAGCAAGCAAAGGCTGTAGATATTCCTGCTGGGTATTGGCTTTACATGTCTGTGGAGGACAAGCCTATGCCTCTTGTGGGGTTTTATGTATTTAGTGCTGAGAGGTTGGGGTTAAAAGCGTATTTGACAGACAAAGAGGTGGTGTTTGGGGTATTTCAAAGGCAGGCGGATGCGGAGTTTTACAGAGAGCAGCTTTTAGGTAAGGGTATAGATGGGGTTGTGGTAGCTTGGAGGGAAGGGCAAAAAGGTTATGAGGGGAGTGTTTTAGTTTTAGACAAGGCTGGAGAGGAAAAGAGGGGAGTATCTGGTGTGATATATCACTTAAGCAAGGCGATAGAGAATGCCAAGGAGATAGACCCAACTGTGCTAAACAGTGCTTTACTTGTGGAGGACTTGGAGAAGATTCTCAAAGAGGTTTCAAAGTGGGAAACTGGGGAAAAGGGCTATCAAAGGGTTATTCCAGAGGACAAAGAAGATCAGCAAAGGCGTGAGATTATAAAGAAGTTTTTGAATGAGAGGTAAGGCTATGTTGAGGAAAGCTGCGGCTGTTTTATTAGTGTTAGTTGGAACAACGGGTGGAGTTTTAGCAGATCCTTTAATTAGTAGGAACGGGGAATGGATGGAAGAGGCTGTTGTTAAACTTATTGAGAAGTATTATGAGCTGTCTCAGAGGGTAGAGAGGTTAGAAAAGCAGTTGGCGGCAGAGAAAAAAGATGCTGGCACAAAAGAGAAAGATGATGGGATAAAGGAAAAGTATCAGTCTCGGACAAAGCTTCGGGTTAGGTCTTGTCCTCGCACACGTTGTAGTATAGTTGCGGTTTTGGAGAAAGGGGAAGTTGTTTCTCTTGTGTCCAGAAGGGGCAAATGGGCGTTTATAGAAACTTCTGATGGAGTAAAAGGATTGGTAGAAGGAAGGTACTTGCAGGAATACTCTTACTGAGTGTAGCGTTTGGAAAAGAGATAGAGTGGAAAAACAGGACTTTTGAACTTAAAGTGCCCAAAAAGTCTGTGGTAGCTATAGAGTTTCCGTGCAATGTAAAAAGTGTATTTACTAACGACCTTGTGCAGGCGGATTACAAAAAGAATGCGGTTTTTGTATCTATAGGGACGGTGCCCACATCTGTGGGGGTATCTTGTGAAAAGGATGGCATCTACAGAGGCTACAGTTTTTATTTCTTTCCTACGACTGGTGGGGATGTGTTTTTTAAGGTAAGAGACCCTCAGCTGGAAAGCCTTGTTGTGTCTAAAGAACAAGACATTGACACATCAAAAGAGGAACTTCTTACTCTTTCAAGGTATGTTCTTAGAAGTCTTTTAAGGGGAGAGCTGCCTCAGGGCTTTTACGAATCGGACTTTAAGGAGACCTACAAGGTAGGGGACTTTACCGTGTATGTGGAAAAGGCTGTGGTAGGTAAAGACCTTGTGGCAAAAGTTGTAAAGCTAAAACCTGAAGGCTACATTCAAAAGAAGCTAACTGAGGATATGCTTTTTGAAAAAAACACAGTCCTTGTATGGCTTGAAAAAACAGGCTACATCCAAAGCGGAGAAGAAGTCAAAGGCATAATCATCAAAACCAGAGGAGATGCAAAAGACACAACCCCAAATCTCAATCAAGTAATACCGTTCAAATAATTGGATTGGGTTTTGTTTGAAAAGCGTATGGAGGCTTTCTTATCCTACAATTGCCCAGTGTAGGATAAGACAAAAAGGAAAAAGAGAAATCAAGTTTTCCCCACTTAACCGAACTTAGGGGGCAGTGGAAGCATATCGCTTCCTCTCCAGCAAAGAAGGCCATATCCTGGCCTTTACCCCTTGACAAAAAAAGGAACTCGGATTAAACTTATGGATAGTTCGGTAAAGGGTAAAGTTAGTGTGTAGTCCCTAAGGACTACGATAACAATTTCACCAATTCTTTCTTTCTTTTAAAACAGAAGCGGGCAAGAGCCCGCAGACTCACTCAGTCCTTCTCGTGGAAGGACTAGTTCTGTCCCTTACTTTCTGACCTTTTCTTTTATTTCGTAAGGGACAACGAGGGAGTGTTTTGTGAGGACATAGAGTTGTTCTCCCTCTCTTAGGGCAATAGCCACTTCCTTGGGCAGTTTTACATTCTTTGATTTTTTGCCCGAAGGGAAGGCTACTACCCTGCTGTGATCCAGATGGTATATGTTTCCATCTGGGTCAAGAGCCCAGACAGGGTCTTGCCCGTAGCTGGGCTTTACCTGGAAGGTTTCTTCTTCCACCTCCACAAACATCATGTCATTGCTGACAAAGAGTTCTCCGTCTGTATGTGGAGACTCTTTGCCCATGTAGAGGTAGGCGTTGCCGTCTTCTCTTATTTCAAAGCGGAGCTCGCCCACCTCCACAATTGTGCGATCTTCTTGGTCTTCCCAGTCCTCCCAGTCTTCCTGGTCTTTTCTCCAGTAGGTGGGAGTGTAGTAGTAGTAGGAGTAAGAGGAAGTTCTCCCTCTTTTCCCCAAAAGACCTGTATAGGTCCTTCTGTATTGCCAGTAGGAGTTTGAGGTTTTAAGTCCTTTTATTTCCTCCCACTGGCCAACGAGGAAGGGCTCAGGCTCTCCAGGTAGGCACACTGCAAAACGAGAGTGTGCTCTGACCCTATCAAGGAGCCCGCCCTCCTTCAAAAGAAGCTTGAGCTGACTCTTATTCAATCTGAGCTGGCTAAGTTGGTAAGCCAGCTCATAAGTGTCCGAGGACCCTTGAGTTATTTCTATATCAAGGGTCCCGTTATGGAAGAGGTAGCCAATGCCCTCTTCCAACTTAATCTCAAAGGGGTTGGTCTGTTCAGGGCATACCCTA
>JAEMPM010000006.1 GCA_022759285.1 Thermocrinis sp. | reverse complement strand
GCTTCTGCTTTGATATGGTATAATAAATACCTTAAAATCCCTTTGGAGAGGTGAAAGGATGAAGACTTACAGGGTAAGACCTGAGGATGTGGTTAGAAACTGGTGGTTGATAGATGCAGAAGGCAAAGTTCTTGGAAGACTTGCCAGTGAGGTGGCAAAGCTTTTGAGGGGCAAGCACAAGGTCTATTATCAGCCGGATGTTGATTGCGGAGATTTTGTGGTGATAATAAATGCAGAGAAAATAAAGGTTACTGGCGACAAGCTAGAAAAGAAGATCTACCATTTCCACACCAACTATCCAGGCGGACACAAAGAAAGGACCCTACGGTGGATGTTGGAGAACAAGCCAGAGGAAGTGATAAGGCTCGCGGTTAAGCGTATGCTTCCTAAAAACAAATTGGGGCACAGAATGCTAAAAAGGCTTAAGATAGTGGTAGGGCCCAACCATCCCTATCAAGCTCAAAAACCACAGCCCTTGGAGGTTAAAGCATGATAAAGCAGTTAAAGGACTTTAAGATAGGCCCTGACAATGCTTTCTATGGTACCGGCAGAAGAAAGGAGAGCATAGCCCGGGTTTGGTTAGTCAAAGATACAAACAAACAAATAGTTAAGGCGAAGGACAGTGGTAAAGAGTTTGACCTGAGGGAGTATCTTCAAAGGGAGACTCTTTATAGAAAGGTAATGTTCCCTCTAAAACTAACTGGTTTGGAAGATAAGTTTGGCATATATGCTACTGTTGAGGGTGGAGGTATATCTGGGCAAGCGGAAGCCATAATGTATGGAATTGCCAAAGCCCTTCTGAAATATAACCCAGAGCTCAGGCAAACGCTAAAGAAGGCAGGTCTGTTGACACGGGACGCAAGGGAGAAGGAACGCAAGAAGTATGGTTTGATGAAAGCAAGGAAAGGCTACAGGTGGAGCAAGAGATAATCAAAGTTGCCGTATATGGAGCTACTGGATACACCGGTGTAGAGCTTTTAAGACTCCTTCAAAACCATCCCAAGGTAAAGGTTACTACTCTAACCTCCCAGTCCTACGCTGGCAAAAGGTTAAGTGAGGTCTTCCCTTTCTTTCATGGAGAATTTGGAAACCTAACGCTCACAGGGGAACCAAAAGAGGACTATGAAGTAGCCTTTCTGTGCTTGCCCCACGAAGGTTCATTGGAACTGGTACCAAAGCTTTTGGAAGAGGGTAAAAAGGTAATAGACCTCTCCGGCGCCTACAGATTAAAGGATCCCTCCCTTTATCCTCACTATTATTCCTTTGAGCACAAATATCCAGAACTTCTGGAAAAGGCAGTCTACGGTTTGCCAGAGATATACAGGGAAAGGATAAAAGGCGCAAACTTGATCGCCAATCCAGGGTGTTATCCTACCTCCGTGCTTTTGGCAATTTATCCACTTCTAAAGGAAGGTATAAAGATAGAAAAAATTGTCATCACCTCCCTTTCGGGTGTATCTGGTGCAGGAAGAAAACCAGTACAGCATTTTCACTTTCCTGAAATGTTTGGAGACTTTTTTGCTTACTCTTTGGAAAAACACAGGCATGTACCAGAGATGGAGGGAGTTATCAAAGACCTTTGCGGGATAAGTGTGCCGTTGAGGTTTTCACCGATAGTTGTTCCTACCTCAAGGGGAATGCTTTCAAGTGTGAGCGTGTTCTGCGAGAAGATAGAACCAAGGGAACTCTATATAGAAACCTACAGAGAGGAACCTTTTGTGAAAGTTGTCTTTGAGCCACCTCACACGAAGTGGGTGGTTGATACTAATCTTTGTTTTGTTTACCCTCTATGGGACCACCGAGTTGGTTGTTTGCAGGTGGTGTCTGTGATTGATAACTTGGGCAAAGGTGCCTCCTCTCAGGCAATTCAGAACTTTAACTTAATGATGGGCTTTGAAGAGACTATGGGCTTGAGCCTTAGTCCAAACTTTCCTTGATTAGCGTATAAGATTAGCTTTAATAAGCTCAAAGAGAGTGAGAAGAGCATTTTTAACACTTTCTTTGTCTATAGCGGAGACTGGAATAACAGGTATACCCTCCTCTTCATCTATATCAAGGGCTATTCGGATATCCTCAGGGCTCCAGGCGTTGGGTAGGTCTTGTTTGTTCGCTCCAACCACAATGGGAACGGGAAACCTTGATTGAAAGAAGTTTATAATCTTTCTTGCCTCATGAAAGGTTGTCGGATCTGTGCTATCTACCAGCACGATAATTCCCAAAGCTCCTTCTCCTAAGATCTCCCACATGAAATCAAAACGAAACTGTCCGGGGGTACCAAAAAGATACAATTCATGTTCATCATCTATGCGAATTTTTCCAAAGTCCATAGCGACGGTTGTATAATCCTTCACCTGCTTTTCGGCTGAATGCTGGGTTCTCCTTTCAGTTTTAACAGTTTTAATCTCACTAACTGTGTTTATAAACTGAGTTTTTCCTGCTGCAAAGGGCCCAGCTATAACAACTTTGATCTTCTTTATCTGCCTCATAGCGACCTTATCCTTTCTATTATTTTTGCAAGAAGTTCAAGAGTTATAGGTGCTTGTCTTTGTTTAACTTCCTTCTTCTTACGCCTGATTAAACCGAGGGCTAAAAAGGCATACAGTGCTCTGTCTACGAGCAAAGCGTCCTGATTGACCATTTGCCTTATCTGCAGGACTGTCCTTTCGCCATCAATTAGAGAAAGAATGCGCTCCTCTGTTTGGTTCAGTTTTGCCTTTTGCAGGACTTCTTCCTTATCGGGTACCCTTTCAAAAAGTAGCAACTCGTCAGATATTTTCCTTTCAACCTCCTCTGGAGTTAAATGGTGCGATGCAAGAACTATAAGCTGTTCTATTGGATAAATTACTGGATATTCCCTTCCGTATTTTATGAATCCCGGCATAAAGGAAAAAATGCCCTCCTTCATATTCAGTCGCGAAATTAGAAAGCGCTCTATTGTTTTTGGTAAACTCTCTATACTCATACGCAATTTGCTGAGCAGAAGGTCAAAATCCTTTTCTGAATAGACCCTATAAACCTTATCTACTGGTCTTGCAAAAACAATTTCTCCATCCTTTACATAATAGGCACAGGTTAGATCTTTCCACTCTACAAAGAGTATCCCGCTTTTTCGATCTCTCCCAATTACCTGGAAAATGTCCACAAAGTTAAAACTTCTTAGGTCTCCGGTCAGAGCCATAATACTTTAAAAGAGTTGCCTAAGTTTCTCTTGAGCTTTTCTGATCTCCATAAGAAGGAGACCCAGCTTGGCATTGTTATCCGCTAAGACCACCATCACCGCATCACTTCCCACACCGGTCAATATGACATAGCCGTCGCGACCTTTTATAGTGATTTGCTCTAGGGCTCCTTTAGCCAGTTCCTCAGCCACCCTTTCGCCCAGGGACAAAATAGCAGCGCTCATAGCTGCTATTCTGTCTTCTTCCATACCGGGCTTAAGTACGGAGGATATAGGCAAGCCATCTGCAGATACCAAAGAAGCACCCTCGAGCCCGGTATTTTTAATCAATTCCTGAAGGATTTGTGAATACCTATCCATATTTCCCTCCTTTCCTGTATTTTAAACTTTTCTCTTTATTTGTAAAGTAGTATATCATAGGTTAGTATAGAAAACATAACCCAGCCCGTGGAGTATGCAAAAGCTACCTTTCCGGGAAAAAGGGGAAAAGGGCAAAGATGGT
>JAEMPM010000076.1 GCA_022759285.1 Thermocrinis sp. | reverse complement strand
TTTGATACATTGCTTTGTGAAATTCCCTGCTACCTTCCACTTCCTTGAGAGGAATGTAATACTCAACAAATGTGCCAAACCCATCAATCGCAACAAGGCTTTTGTCCTTCCCCAATACCCTCTCAATCCTGTCCCCTATGAAACCCAAAGTCCTGTCTGAAATGCCACTTATCTCCCCCTCTCCTATAAGCACCCTCTTGCCATTACCTACATCAATAGCATGAACCTTGATAACAAGGTCTTGGTCAAGCCCATACTTGACCTCAAACTCCAGCTTTACTGCTCCTTCCAACCTCACTTTTGCCATGGTTCCTCCTCCTAAGGTTTTTATAGTTTTAATTTTATACTCAGTCTAAGACTTTGTCAAGTGGTTTTTATGTTTCACAGTAGCTGATAATGTAGCCCTCTTGTTCGGAGTTTTTTATGAACTTGCGAACTTCTTCCCTTTTTAGCAGATGGCAGCAGTCATGGGTTTTAGCAAGGACTACACCTACGGGTTTTTGGTTTACCCAAACGACTATATATTTGTATTCCTCTACCGAGAAAGCCTCCCGTGTGTCTCCAAAAACCGCCAGATAGACACAAGGAGTAATCTTATAAACCCTAACAACCGAGTGATAATGTCCCCCATCGGTGTGCATAGGTCCTCCATACTCTTCCCAACAATCACACGGTTCCTCCATCACCACCACAGGACTTAATTCCTCCAGCCCATCTACCAACTCCGCAAGCTCTTCATCACAATTCAACCCATACACATCATCATAGCTAAACCCCTCTACATACACATCACCAAGCACCCCACGATCGCAATACTCCCTCTGCTCTTCCTCATACCTACACTCAAACTCCTTTCTCTCCATAGCTTCTCCTCCTTTCATAGTTTTAATTTTAGACTAAGTATTAGACATTGTCAAGGTGTGTGTAGAATAGAGAACCTAGTGTTATATCTCCGTATCTTTTCCAAACAAGCTTAAGAAACTCCCTTATGGGCTTTATGGCACTCCAGGTGGGGGCTCTATCTACAGCCCTTAGGACTTTTTCTATAGTCTCCGGGCGGACTTTATAGACGGGCACTCCCTCCTCTTCAAGGATTTCTTTTCTGATATAAACATGGAAAGGAAGCGGGGCATAAAGCTTGGGAAAGCCTTCCACGTACTCGGGCAGATGAATTTTTATTCCGCACGTTGTGAGGCTAACCCACACGGTTAGAGGAACCGCATGGACAAGCCCACTATCTTCAATGTGATAGACAAGAACATATTCATTTGGCATCCAAAAGAGAACTCTAATTTGTCCGACTTCTACGGGCACTCTCTTTTCTGGCTTTACCTTATACCGTTCAGTTCCCAAGCTGTCCTTGTAGAGTTTCAAAGATACATTAAGTTCTTTGATGCGTTCTTTGAGCATTTCCCCACCTCCTTAGGTTTTTTATAAGGGACTTTTTGTTCAATTTCTGACAGGGTGTCGTTATAATAGTTTGCATGAAGGAGAAGGAACTTTTACAAGAAGTAGTGGGGGAACTTTTTAAGTCAGAACTGCGGGACTTTGTGTCTAAGTCCCTGAGGCTGTCAGAGCTGGATATAGTGCCAGTGCCTAATCTGACCATTCCCTATCTGAAGGCAGACAGGGCACCTCTGCAGCTGAGGCTTCGTGTAGGAGATGAAGACATCACTTACAAGTCAATGAAGGCGATAGCACTACTACGGTATAGGAGGAAGATGCTTGTGCATAAGGAGGATAAGAAGATGGTATTGCAAAGGTGGTATCGTGGGGATGGGAATGATATACCAGAGAATGCGAAGGTGATAACTGTGAGAGATGTGATATTTTGGGAACCAGAAAAGAAAGTGATGTTTATTTATCAAGGAGTTGGAACCAGGAGAGGGGAGGTTGGAAAAGTGTTTAGGGTTGGGAAAAGGGTATATTGTTTGATAGAACCCAAAGCATCTGAGTCTGAAGGAAAGCAATATGCGGTTCCTGTGATAACAATATTGGATGAACCTGTGAAACTTTCGGAGGAATTTTTGGAAGATCTTGGACTAATTCAAGAACACATAGCATGGCGTCTTGGACTTGCTGAAGAAAGCCCAATTTATAGGGCAATTTTGAATAGACTAAATCTCAGGGCGGAGATAGAAGAGGAAGAAGAAGAAGTATCTCCAGAGGTGGAAGAGGAGGACATTGCCTTTTAGAAAGCTCTCCATGGTTTTTGCCTCCCCCTCTGCCACCTCCTCCTCTTTTTTCTTTCTCCCCCTTTTTTGCTATAATGAGGTTTGAAGGAGGATGGAGATGAAAGCGAAAGTGGTAGATCAAGAGGGACAGACTTTAGTGGTTGAGTTAGAAAGCGGAGTGAAGAGAATGATCAAGGTAGGTGGTGCTGTAGATTTGAGGGGAAAAGAAGTATTTCTTGTGAGAGAGGGAGGGATATTTCCTACAATTCAGCTGAGTGTAAAACACACTTGGAAGAGAGAATTCTAAGTGATGTTTAAGGCAAGCTGGTGGAAGGAAAGAGGCTACTCTGAAGAATATTCAAAGCAGATTGCAAAAGGCGTGCGTGCTTTAGCAAGAGAAATAAAGCTAAGGGAAGAGGATGTGGAAGGACTTATTCTTCTTCTTCAAATGAGAGAAAAACTGCGTCCTTCTATGCCTCTCAAAGAGTTTTTAGGAGGACTTTTGTGGAGTCTGATCCAAAGGCAAGGAGTTCTTTTGTCTGAGACTGCAAAGAGAGGCTTTTTGAGGTTTTACAAAGAGGAGGAGCTGGAGGAAAAACTCAACGCCCTTGGAGAAGCCCTTTTGGAAACAGCAAAAGCAAGCAGAGATCCCTTGGCAGAAGTTATCAAGACTTTGAAAGCTCGCTAAGGATCTTCTTTGCCCACTCTTTATCTTCCACAAGAGCCATGTATTCTATGGGGTCGTATTTGTCTTCAGGATGCAGATAGAGGATTTCAGCACCTTCTTCCAGGTGCCTTCCCATTTCCAGCATCATCTCCCTATACACCATAAAATCAAACTCGTCCGCATCTCCAAATTCATCCTTTCCCCTGTAAAAGAACACATAATTACACCGTGCATCCCTGTGATAGTTGATATACAGAATTCCGTACCTTTTGCAAGGTCTGTTTTGAGTGAGCCTTTTTAGATACAACTCTCCCCCATATATGTCGTAAATGATTAGCTTGTAGTATTCCACAAGCTTGTCCTTTAGTTTTAGCCTTGCCACAAGATAGGGAACAGTCCCACTAACTACTTTGCCCACAACGCTTTCAAACTCCGTCAGCCTGTCCATATCCTTGATGTAATCCACATGGAAATACATATAGAGCTTCTTCCCGCTTATCTCTACACTCTCTCGCCTATACAAATCCGTATCTTCTAGAACCTCCCTCTCTTTCTCTACACTCATGGCTCACTCCCCCTTTTTATAGTTTCTCACAAACTCCTCCAGCTCTTCTTTCTTCAGCAGCTTCAGACTATCTTGAACTTTGCAAACAATCATACCAACAGGCCGCCCACCTACCCACACAACAACATACCTGTAGTCATCCATAGAAATCCCTTCCTCCGTGCCCCCATACACCACCAAATAAACATAAGGCGTTATCTCATACACTCTCACTCTTTCTAACTCCTTTACAACCCTCAGCTCCTCCAACCTATCCACAAGCCCCGCCACACCCCCATCATACACATCATAACTTTCCATAAAAACATCCCCACACTCAACCATGGCTTACC
>JAEMPM010000088.1 GCA_022759285.1 Thermocrinis sp. | reverse complement strand
ATGGAGAAAAATCTCTACTTCAGCAAACGTTGGAGAGGCTTTTAAAAATCTTTTCCCCCCTGGATATCCTATTGCTTACCAACGAACAGTATAAGTTTCATGTCCTTTCGGAAGTTAGTAAAGTTTCTAAAGACCTTGCTGATAACATTTTACTTGAGCCAGCAAGGAGAAATACAGCTCCTGCTATCGCCTTTGGGATGAAATACTGCCTAGAAAAGCTTGGGACTTCTTATGAGGAGGTTTTATTTGTTTGCCCTTCGGACCATATTATAAAACCTGTAGAAAAATTTGTTGAATATATAAAATTAGCTGAGAAGCTAGCAAAGCAGGGCTATCTTGTAGCTTTTGGGATTAAGCCCCTTTATCCAGAAACAGGCTATGGCTATATTAAAATCACCGGTAAAGACCTAGGGGGCTATTATCTTGTTGAAAGATTCACTGAAAAACCTGACTTTGAAACGGCACAAAGGTTCCTAGCCGAAGGGAATTACTTTTGGAATTCAGGGATGTTTGCTTTTACTATTGCAACCATGATAGAAGAACTAAAGCTCTATGCTCCAGAAATCTATCAACTCTTTAGCCAACCTTTAGAGGATATGATAGCAACCTTTCCCAAAATGCCAGATATTTCAATTGATTACGCAGTTATGGAAAAATCAAAAAGAGTTGTTGCCATTCCGATGGACATCTATTGGAGTGACATTGGTTCTTGGGATAGCCTTTACGATGCTTTAGACAAAGATGAAAAGTCAAACGTTATTTTCGGAAATGTTCTGGCCAAAGACATGGAGGGTTGTTTGGTAATAGGGAATAAAAGACTCATAGCAACGATTGATTTGAAAGATCTCATCATAGTGGAAACAGATGATGCTATCCTTATTACAAAAAGAGGCTCGGCTCAAAAAGTTAAGCATATAGTAGAGGAACTTAAAGTGAAAAACAGGGTTGAGGTTATAGAGCATAGAACGGTTTATCGTCCTTGGGGCGAGTGTACTGTTCTTGAGGAAGGTCCAAGATACAGGATAAAGAGGATAGTTGTTAAGCCAGGTGCAAGTATAGACTTTCAGATACATCATCATCAGAACAAGCATTGGATAGTGGTAAGAGGATCCGCCAAAGTAACAATCGGAAATAAGATAATGCATATTTATGAGAACGAATCCGTTCATATACCAAAATCAACCCCACACAGACTTGAAAACCCGGATAAAATCCCTCTTGAGATAATAGAGGTTCAAACCAGTAATTATGTAGGAGAAGATGATATAATAGGGTTAGATGATGAATATGGACGCATTTAAAGGAAGAAAGGAGTAGTAGATATGACTAAAAAGACTGCCTTAATTACCGGAATAACCGGACAAGATGGTTCTTACTTAGCTGAATTTTTGCTTTCCAAGGGCTATGAAGTACACGGTATAATCCGCAGAAGTTCAACCTTTAACACTCAAAGGATAGACCATATTTATGTAGACCCGCACGATCCAGAGGCAAGGTTGTTTTTACATTACGGAGATCTTTCAGACCCTGGCACTTTAACTGAGATTATTTGGAACATTAAACCTGATGAAATATATCATCTTGGAGCTCAGTCCCATGTTAGGGTTTCCTTTGATATGCCAGAATACACTGGAAACATTACAGGTCTTGGTACCACAAGAATCCTTGAAGCTATACGAAGAAGCGGAATAAAGACCAAATTTTATCAAGCATCCTCCTCAGAAATGTTTGGTGCTTCTCCTCCACCACAAAATGAGAAAACCCCCTTCTATCCGAGAAGCCCTTATGCAGTAGCTAAGGTTTATGCTTTTTGGATGACAGTAAACTATAGAGAAGCCTATAATATTTTTGCTTGTAACGGAATACTTTTTAACCACGAAAGCCCGAGAAGAGGGGAAACTTTTGTGACAAGAAAAATAACAAGAGCTTTGGCGCATATACTTGCAGGCAAGCAAAAAAAGCTCTACCTTGGGAACCTTTATGCTAAGAGAGACTGGGGGTTTGCTCCTGAGTATGTAGAAGCTATGTGGCTTATGCTCCAACAAGATGATCCAGATGATTATGTAATAGGTACAGGAGAAAGTCATCAAGTAAAGGAGTTCTTGGTGAAAGCTTTTGAGTATGCAGGTGTTGAGCTTGAGTTTAAAGGAGAGGGGTTGGAAGAAAAGGGTATAGTAAGGAGTGTTGACAGGAGATGGGAATATGCTCTTAAACCGGGCGATATAGTTGTTGAGATAGACCCGAAATATTTTAGACCTACCGAGGTTGAATGGCTTCAAGCGGATATAACAAAGGCTAAACAAAGGTTGGGCTGGGAACCAAGAGTTACCTTTGAGGAGCTGGTTAAGATCATGGTAGATTACGACCTAAAGCTCGTAGGTCTTGACCCTATTGGTGAAGGAATTAAAATTAATTTAACCAAGGGTTTCAGCTATACGAACCATGAATATGTTTTCAGTTCCAAGGTTAAATATTAGACCATGAAGATACTTGTCTGTGGTGGAACAGGGCTTGTTGGGAATGCTATTATTAGAAAGCTGATTGAAAAGGGCTATAAGGATATTCACGCAACTTTTCATACTAAGGAACCTTCTCAGGCATTATCGGTTAAATGGCATAAGATAGACTTAAGAAGGCAGGAAGAGACAGAAAGCCTTTTTAAAGAAATAAAACCAGATTGGGTATTCCTTGCTTCCGCTAAAGTAGGTGGTATATTGGCTAACAGCACTTATCCTGCAGAGTTTATATACGATAATCTTGCCATTGCTATAAATGTAATCCATTCAGCTTACAAATTTAGCGTAAAGAAGTTACTAAACTTAGGCTCTTCTTGTATATATCCAAAGCACGCTCCTCAACCAATGAAAGAAGAATATTTACTAACAGGAAGCTTAGAACCGACTAATGAAGCCTATGCCGTTGCAAAGATCTCTGCGATAAAACTTGTTAAATACTACAATCAACAATATGGAACCAATTTTATTTCTGTTATGCCTACAAATTTATATGGTCCGAATGATAACTTTAATCTTGAAACATCCCATGTATTGCCAGCTTTGATAAGAAAATTCCACTTGGCTAAGCTTTTAGAACAGGGGGATATTGAAGGTATAAAACGAGATTTTCAGAAACATCCAATAGGTTTTGGTTTAGATAAAGAGATTGATCTAAATAATGAGGAAAGCATATTAAAAATTCTTTCAAAACTTGGCATTTCTTTCAATTCTTTGCATCCGAACTCTAATGTGTCAGTTACCATCTGGGGTTCTGGTGAGGTTTACCGGGAGTTTTTATATGTAGATGATCTTGCGGATGCCTGCGTATATTTGATGGAAAATGTAGATGCAGAAGTAATGGGCAGACTTTGTCCAGATTATTTTGTAAATGTAGGAACAGGGGTGGATATTAAGATTAAAGAGCTTGCTATTATGATAAAAGAAATTGTGGGTTTTAAAGGCGACATTATACATGATTTAAGCAAGCCAGATGGAACTCCGAGAAAGCTTTTAGATGTGAGTAAAATTAAACAGCTTGGTTGGGAGCCAAAGATAGGACTGGAAGAAGGAATCAAAAAGGTTTATGAAGAATATTATATTTTATATTAAAGTAAGCAGGTCTCTATCATGAAAGTAGAAGCTTTAAAGCTTGGATTACAACAGGTTCTTAACCATCAGGGTATAAGGCGATATGGGGTAAACACTTTATGGCTTTTTGTAGAACAGGTTTTACGAATGGTTGCTGGATTTTT
>JAEMPM010000122.1 GCA_022759285.1 Thermocrinis sp. | reverse complement strand
CCCTCTTTAGATACTCCTGTTTGTGAGACGGAAACCAAAAAGTTCAACGAACTTATGGGTGGCATGTCTGGGGTGGATGTGACTGTGGTCTCTATGGACCTGCCCTTTGCCCAAAAGAGGTTTTGCGAGAGCTTCAACATAGGCAATATAACCGTAGCCTCTGACTTTCGTTATAGGGATATGGAAAAGTACGGCGTTCTCATCTGTGAAGGCGCACTAAAGGGCATACTGGCAAGGGCGGTCTTTGTTGTGGACAAGGAAGGAAATATAGCCTACATCCAACTGGTGCCAGAAATCACCCAAGAGCCCAATTATGAGGAAGTGGTAGAGAAGGTAAAATCACTACTCTAAAACCTTCCCCTTCGGGAGATTTACAAATAAAGACTAAACTCTTGCCTGTTCCTACCTTGATAGGAGCTTACTTCCCTTGACCTGTTTCCTCTTTTGTCCTCTTGTCCCTGTCTAAATTCCCACTGCAGGTTTTTACCGTTCAAACTAAGTACCTCCATTCTAAAACCTACCTTGGATAGACTTTCTATTAGATTTTGCACCTCTTGGGCAGTGGGCGGTCTAAAGTCTTCTCTGAAATCCACCTTAACACTTATGGCATCTTTCACCACTCTTATTCTAAAGTCTCCTTCCTCAAGCTTTACATACAAGCTTTTAGGGTCGTGAAAAGTGTGGAAGTGCTTTGTATTTTTTACCTCTTGGACATTTTCTATCTTATCTTCAAATCTTTGGGGAGAAATTCCCATGTTGTAAAGGTGCGAGTGTTCCTCCTCTTTTTTGCTTTTTTCTATGGGCAACAACTCAGATTTCTCAACCCTTTGAGGTAAATCCTCAAGAACATTTTTAGCTGCCTTTAAGGGAATAGTAGCAGAACTGCTGCGTAGCTCTGTCTTTGCATACTCTTCCTTTGGATAAAACTCAAGTTCTGAATCATCAGAAAATCTATGTGTTAATTCTTTCGTTTGAAGTTCATCTCTAATTTCCAACTTCGTACTTTTTGCAACACTCTTTTCAACACTTGTGTAAGAGTCTTTGCTTACTGGAGCAGCATAAGGTTGCTCAATGTTAGTCATTTTTTGAGCATTTTCCACTTTGTTATCAAATCCATGTGAAAGAAACTTTAAATCCCTGGCTTTTGATAGATTGTTCATAAGCACAGGGGTTAAAAGAGGTTCAACATTGTCATTTTTCAAACCATTATCAACATTCGCTTGGTTAACGTTTGGAGAATTTTGTGGATTTTGGCCAGTGGATAAAGTTAGATTTTCTATACTTTTTATACTTTGATAAGAATCTTTTACAAGAAACCGTGCAGTATTTATCTTAATGTCTGGAATTTCTACCTGGGTGTATTCTTTATCCACATTAAATAGGTTGCTAACTTGAGCGTTTTTCCCTTCAACAGGTTTAACTATAAAACCTACTAAGAACTCACTATTCTCACCTCTCTCTTCTTTATTAGCTTCGGTAGATGGTTGTGTAAATGTATTTTGAGGTTTATCCTCTAAGCTACTAAATTGAACCAGTGAAGTGCCGACCCTTTTTTCAGCGGGTAAGTCTATATCAGCTCTGAGAAAAACATCGTCTGCCTTTACTTTCTCCTCTTCATGGGCTTGGTTTATCTGTCCATAGACAACTAACGCCGCATGAGGGACTGAGGGAGATAGATGGGATAGGGCTTGGTTTACCTGTCCACAGACAACCAAACCAAAAATTGGGAGGTTAATTAGGAAGTCATTGCTCTTTTGGTCTTCGCCACTCCTTGAAACTTCTTTCCCTTGCTTTTGGCCTTCCAAGGAACCCTCAGAAGGTACCGCTGGGTTTAAGGAAATCTCAGAGCCTTTGCCCTGTATATTCCCTTCTACTGATATTAAATTCAAAATATCCTCAAAGTCTGGCACTTGATATGCCGGATTAAAGCCAACACCTTTTTTCCCAATGTTTAGCTCTGCATTGTTTAACTCCCCCGTTATTCTCATTCCTGAATGTATAATTTAACCCGATGAAAGTTCTTAGTCAATGGCTTTTTTTCCTTAGCCTTTTCTTACCAATAACCGCCTTTTCTGAGGTAGTTATCCTTTCCAACTATCCTCTTCTAAAAAATAACTTTGAGAGCTTAGTTAGCGAAGAAAACTACCAAACAATTGTGGAAATTCTTAAAAGTTTGGATGAAGTAAAAAATGTAACTGTTGAGAAAAAGGATAGACAAATAATCATTAAAGTGGAAAGATATCCAATACTAAAAAGCGTAAAAGTAAAAGGTAATATAGCGGTTTGGAAAGATGAAATTTTGAACTATTTGACCCTTTATGAAGGTACACCTTTGAAGGAAACGGACCCTAAAAGCTTAGAGGAGAAACTCAAAGAGCTGTACAGAGAGAAGGGATACATTGAGGCAAAGACGAAGGTAAATATACAAATTGACGAGCTTGGATTTGCATCTATCGAGATAGAGGTAAAGGAAGGAGATGTTTTTTTTGTTGGTGGAGGAATTTATAAAGGCTCCAGCCTTGATCCGAGCTTTTTGGATAAACGCTTGGGAATTATAAAAGGAAGGATAGCTAAGGAGGGAGAATTTTCAAGAAAGGTTTTTGACCTGCAGGACATATACTTATCCCTTGGCTTTTGGGACAGCATTGTTCACTATGAAGGACTGCAGAAAACTAACATGGAAAAGCCCTTTTGGAGGGTCCTCCTGCCCACAGACCCAAACATCGAAAGGCGACCCTTAAAGCTTGTGGGCGCATTGGCGGAGGGTATTAAAAACCTTTTCGGCCATCCTATAAGCACATTAAAGGCAATATCAGGTAAGGGGAAATTGGCCTATCCCATTTTTTATGTCTATGAGGGGACAAGATATCAAGTTTTTTTTGAGGGAAATAGCTTTTTTAGTCCGAAGGAGCTGCTGAAAATTTCAGGACTCCCCCAAAAGGGAATAGATATATTTTCTTTAGAAGAAGCTAAGGAAAGTATAGTAAACGCTTACCACTCAAAGGGTTTTTTCGATGTAGAGGTAGAATATACGCAAGAAAGAGAGAAAATATTCTTTTTTATCAAAGAAGGCAAAAGATACAATGCTATTGTAAATGGTCAGATCTTACCATACGATGAGGAAAAGTTAAAGAAAGAATTAGAAAAAACTATAGAACAATTAAAAGCACAAGGCTATATACTTGCAGAAGGAGAGGTTAAAACAAATATTGATAGAGAGAAAAAATTAGTAAACGCATACTTTGATATAAACAAGGGCAAGAAACAAATACTTAAGGCTATAGACTATATTGGTAACAACAAAGATATAGCAAATATTTTCAGAGATGTTAATAAGAAACTGCCAGCGGTTTATAACTCTACTTTGATAGAGCAGTTGAACTTAAGAATAGAAAAATACCTTAAAGACAATGGCTATATGGAAGGTAGCTTTAAGGCGGAGGTTATGTTGAAGGAAGAGGAGGATGTTATAAACTACATATACACCTATAAAGTTTCAGAGGGACCCAGATACAAAGCAGGCTTAGACCTTTACTACGGCACTAAAATCACCAGCGATAGGGAACTCTCTTACATGACGGTTCGGGAAGAATTTTACTCGGAGGAAACTTTAGACGAAACCTTATACAACCTTATAAGTAGCAATCTTTTTAGTGGTGTAAAAATAGATACCTTTATAGATACGGATAAAAAGCAAGTGCATCGGCTAATAAAACTGCAAGAAGACAAAAGAGGTTTTTATGACCTTGGAGTAGGTTATAACTC
>JAEMPM010000125.1 GCA_022759285.1 Thermocrinis sp. | reverse complement strand
TTTTTAGATTAAAATAATTGCCTTATGGAAGAATCAAGGCTTGCAAAACTAAACAAACTCAGGGAAAGAGGTTTAGCTTATCCATACAAATATGAAATCAGCCATAACCTTGGAGAGCTAAGAAGACAGTATGAAAGAGAACCACAAGGAGAAAGGGTAAAGATAAAGGGAAAGGTTAAAAGGGTTTCTAAGCAGGAAGATAGCTTCTTAATTAGGTTTGAGGATCAAAAGGGTGGGGTGGAGATATTGGTAAGGACTGCCCAAGAGCTAAAGCAGGGAGAGGATGTAGTTCTTGAAGGAGTTCTCACAAGGTGGGAGGGTAAGCTAACCTTAGACCAGGCAGTCCTTTCAGAAGGAGATGCCTTTGATGTTTCAGAGGTAAAGGAAAAATACGACATGAACCCGGAGGATGCGGAGGTTTCTGTAGCGGGTAGGGTGATAACCCTTCGCCCTATGGGGAAAGCCCTGTTTGCACATATTCAGGATGCTACTGGAAAGCTTCAGATATACCTAAGACAGGACATTGTGGGGGAGGTTTCCTTTAAAAATTTTGAGGAGCTTGTAGACCCAGGGGACATACTGGGAGTTAAAGGAAGACTCTTCAGAACACACACCGGAGAGCTTACTGTTGAGGTAAAGGAGTGGAGCCTTTTGGCAAAGAGTTTGCATCCTCTACCAGAAAAGTGGCACGGATTGAAGGATGTAGAGGTTAGATACAGACAAAGATACTTGGACCTGATTGCCAACGAGCATGCCAGAAAGGTCTTTTTCCTAAGGAGCAGGCTTATAAGCGAAATAAGAAGGTTTTTAGACTCCAGGGGCTTTTTGGAGGTGGAAACTCCCATCCTCCAACCAATAGCATCTGGTGCAAACGCCAAGCCCTTCATAACCTACCACAACTACCTTGAGCAGAACCTTTATCTGAGGATTGCTCCAGAACTTTACCTAAAGAGGCTCATTGTAGGAGGCATAAACAGGGTTTATGAGCTTGGTAAGAACTTCCGCAACGAAGGTGTAGATACCACCCACAACCCGGAATTTACCATGGTTGAGTTCTACTGTGCTTACTGGGACTACAAAGACCTTATGGTCTTCACCGAAGAACTTTTCTCTTATCTACTAAACCAGCTTGTGGGTAGGCTAAAGATAACTTACCAGGGCAAGGAGCTTGACTTTACACCGCCTTTTAAAAGGTACCGCTACTTTGAACTTTTAGAGGAAAAAACTGGCAAAGACAAGGATTTCTTTTTGAAGGATGTTGAAGGTCTTAGAAAGTTGGCAAAGGAGATAGGAGTACCCAAGGCGGAAACGCTAACCCATGCTAAGTTAATTGACAAGGTCTTTGACTTGCTAGTGGAGGATGAACTTTGGGGGCCCTGCTTTGTGATAGACTTTCCAAAACTGCTCTCACCTTTGGCAAAGACCCACCGAGAGGACCCAGATTTGGTGGAGAGGTTTGAGCTTTTTGTGGCAGGAAAGGAAATAGCCAACGCATACACAGAGCTAAACGACCCTATGGAGCAGAAGGAGAGATTCTTGGAACAACTGAAGGAGAAGGAGATGGGAGATGAAGAAGCCATGGCTATGGATGAGGACTTTATAAGAGCTCTGGAGTATGGTATGCCTCCTACCGCTGGAGAGGGTATAGGTATAGATAGGCTGGTAATGCTTTTGGCAGATGTGGATTCTATAAGGGAGGTAATACTCTTTCCTGCCCTCAGGCAAAAGTCATGAAGGTGGGTGTTTTAGTATCCGGCAGAGGATCCAACCTTCAAGCCCTCATAAACGCTTACAACGAGGGAAAGATAAAGGGAGAGATAGCCTTAGTTATTTCCGACAACCCCCAAGCTTACGCCATAGAAAGATGCAAAAGGCATGGAATCGAGTATGCGGTGGTGGAAAGGAGGGAATTTAAAAGCAAACTGGAATTTGAAAGGAGAATGGTGGAGCTTTTGAAGGAAAAGGGTGTGGAACTGGTAGTCCTTGCGGGCTTTATGAGGGTGCTTAGTGGAGAGTTTTTAAAGGCCTTCCCTATGCGCGTTATAAACATCCATCCTTCTCTTATTCCAGCTTTTCAGGGATTGCATGCCCAAAGGCAAGCCTTAGAATATGGAGCAAAAGTTACCGGTTGTACGGTGCATTTTGTTTCTGAGGAACTTGACAATGGACCCGTGATCATTCAGGCGTGCGTACCTGTGCTACCTCAAGATACCGAAGAGAGTCTATCTCAAAGGATCCTTGAGTTTGAGCATAAGATCCTTCCTCAGGCGGTAAAGTGGATTTCTGAAGGTCGTGTGGAGGTAGAAGGTAGGAAGGTTGTGGTAAAGGATGCTACCTACGGAACCCTTCCTGTCAATCCTCAACTGGAGGACTTTTTATAATATTTTCTGGGAGGTTGAAAGTATGTGGAAGAGGTTGAGAAATCCCGCGTTAGCCCTTGCGATAGCTGGTTGGTTTTTCCTTTTTAACTCTGCTCCTGCGGTGGCAGGACTTGTAGGATCCAAACCCACCTCTGAGGAAGTATCAAAAATAAATAGGGAGGAAGATATAAAGATCATTCAGAGAGCTCTGGAAAGTAAAATAGTTCAAGAGAAATTAAAAGCCTATGGGCTTAGCAAAGAGGAAATAGAAAAAAAGCTCTCAGAAATGGACGACCAGCAAATACATACCTTAGCCAAGGCATCGGAGAAGGTTCTGGCAGGTGGGGATGGGCTTGGGGTGGTCATATCCCTCTTGGTGATCGCTATACTGGTGGTGATCCTTCTGAAGCTCCTCAACAAGGAGATCATAATAAGGTAATCCTAAAAGTTCCCTTTGTAAAACAACGGGACCAGTTTTGCGGTCCCGCCTCCCTTAGTAGTGTCTTTGCCTACTATAACCTATACATAGACCAAGATGAAATAGCCAAGGAAGTTTATATTCCCAAGCTGAAGGGTGCCCTTATCACAGACCTCGAGAACTACGCAAGAAAGAAAGGTTTCAAGACGGAGCTTTTTAGAGGTGACCTTGAGAAACTCAGACAATACATAAGCAGAGGGTTACCTGTGATAATCCTTGTAGATCTGGGTGCACTTTTTGTTAGCGTGCCCCACTACTTGGTGGTGGTAGGTTTTGACGGAGAGGGTTTTTATGCCCATACAGGTTACGAAGAGATGAAATTTTACCCCTCCAAAGATCTGGATAAAATCTGGAGAAGGATGGGAAGGGTTGGTTTGGTGGTTTATCCCCCTTGAATTTTTTCTAAAACCCTTTTGTAGCCCTCCATTAGGTCTCCTAGATCAAACCTAAAGCGGTCTTTGTCCAGTTTTTCCCTTGTTTTTGCATCCCAGAGTCGGCAAGTATCGGGGGATATCTCATCGATAACCGCCAAACTTCCATCAGGAAGTATGCCAAACTCCAGCTTAAAATCCACCAGCAGTAGCCCATGCTCTTTGAAAAACTCCCTCAACACCTGGTTGGTTTTCAGTGCCATTTCTTTCATACTTTGGATTTGCCAATCTTCTGCAAGGTTCAAAAGCTTTATGTGTTCCACGCATATAAGTGGATCGTGCAGCTGGTCGTTTTTGTAGAAAAACTCCACCAGAGGTGGTTTAAGTTCTAATCCCTCCTCAAGTCCGAGCCTTTTGCACAGGCTCCCTGCGGTGATGTTGCGAACAACCACCTCCAAATCAAACCTCTTTGCCCTCCAAACCAACATTTCCCGGTCGGAGAGCTTTTTTATGTAGTGGGTCCTTATTCCCGATTTTTCCAAAAGCTCAAAGAGAAGACTGGAAATGGTGTTGTTTATAAC
>JAEMPM010000062.1 GCA_022759285.1 Thermocrinis sp. | reverse complement strand
TGTTCTAAAAACACAAATACATTGATACACAAGGATTTTAAGGCTAATTAAACTTCCTGCTCCTGTAAGGCAACCACTAAAAGACTTATTATTCTGTTCCCCTCCATTTTATCAATAACAAACTTGTACCCGCCGTACTCAAACTCATCTCCTTCCTCGGGCACCTTGGATAAATGTTTCATGGCAAAGCCTCCTATGGTGTCGTATTCGTAGTCTTCAGGCAGTTCAAAGCCAAGCTTTTTTGAAAGGTTTTCCACAGGTACCCAACCGTAGGTTTTATAAACGTTCTTCCCCACCTGTAGAACATCCTCCTCCCAACTTTCAGGAAAGCTTTCAAAAAGAAACCTAAGGATGTTTCCAAGGGTTATAAGACCAGTTAATTGACCATGCTCATCCACCACCACCGCTATCTGGGCATTGTTCCTTCGCATCTCTATTAGCAGGTTCTTCAGAGACATTACCTCTGGAACAATCAGAATATCCCTTTTAAACTCTTTCAAGGACCTTTGAGAGTTTTCGCTAAAGGGCACGATGTCCTTTACAAAGAGTACACCTGTTATGTTATCTGGCTCTTTTGAATAGAGAGGTATCCTGCTGTGCTTCCTCTTTAAAATTTCCGGATATACTTCTCCCACTTTGCTGTTCTCGTCTAATATAAACAGGTCTGGTCTTGGTGTCATTATCTCTTTGACCGTTGTTTCCTTTATTGAAAGGGCCTTTTCTACCATCTTCTTTTCCTCTTCGCTAAAGAGTCCCCTTCCATAGCCAAGATCGAAGATCTCCCAAAAAATCTCCTCCGGCTTTTTCTTCCCTTCATCCAATGGCATGAAAGTGTCCACCAATCTTTTGAACAAGAAACTAATGGGCGTAAGAAGCGTATGGACGATATAAAAAGGCAGTGCGTAAATGAAGGATAGAACAGTGGCAAAGGGGAAGACTATATTTTTAGGAATAACCTCTCCAAAGAGAAAGATCAGTATGCTTAGAATAGGAGCAGATATCGTGGCACCCTTTTCCCCAAAGTGGGAAACAAAAAGCTTGGTGCCGTAGGCGGAGATCAGAACATTGACGATCTCGTTGCCAATAAGGATAGAAACTAAAATCTCCTTTGGCTTTGCTAAGAGTTTGTTAACTAAGCTATAAAACCTTCTTTGGGAGTATTTTCTCAGTAAAAATCTGTTGGTGCCAAAGAACACTATCTCCGAGGAGCTAAAAAAGCCAGAAAGGAACAAAAGGAAAAGAAACAAAATTACCTCAGTATATATTGCAACTGACGAGCCTTCCATCTATGTAAACCTCCCTAAGTTGGGACAGGCACTCTTTCCTTCTTTCTTGACATAAATGATAAAAGGGACACACCGCCTCTGGATGAAAGGGTGTATCTGTGACTTCTGGAATTTTTCTTTGAGAGGGATGCTCTGCAGGCAGATTCTGGATCAAATATCTGGTGTATGGATGGAGGGGATTTTTCAGAACTTGCTCCTTTGTACCCCACTCTAAGAGCCTTCCCCTGTAAAGAACCGCCACTGTGTCTGCACAGTACTCCACCGACCTAACATCGTGGGTTATGAGTAAAATAGACACACCCTTTGCCTTCATTTTTAGAAAAAGGTCAAGGATGCCCCTTCTGAGGCTTGCGTCCAAAGAAGCGGTGGGTTCATCTGCCACCAAAAGCTTGGGGTCCAAAAGCATAGCCCTTGCTATGGCAACCCTCTGCTTTTGCCCTCCCGAAAGTTGAAGGGGTCTTCTTTTCAAAAACTCCTCTCCCAAGCCCGCCTCCTTTAGTGCAGATAGAATTTTCTCTTCTCTGTTCTTAACACCATGTACTCGCAAAGGCTCTTCAAGAATTTCCTTAACGGTCATCCTAGGGTTTAAAGAAGAGGAAGGATCCTGAAAGACCGCAGAAACTATCCTTGTGTATTCCTTACGGTAGCTCCAAATGTCCTTACCTTCAAAGAGAACTCTTCCTTCGGTGGGCTTTTCTAGCCTCAAAATTAGCTTGCCAAGGGTGGTTTTCCCGGAGCCCGACTCTCCCACCAAAGCCAAAAGCTCTCCTCTTTCCATCCGCAGGCTAACATTCTGCAGAGCGAAAAAACTCTTTGTTCTAAAAAGCCCCGCACTTACCTTGTATGCTTTACTAACCCGCTCCAAACTCAGAAGACTCATATGGTTCTTGAAAAGTGCATTTCCTTTTTCTTTGGTAAATACTGATCAAAGGTCATAGCCACATTTCTAACAAGCAACCTGCCCATAGGCAAAACCTTTATAGTCCTGTCTTTGATTTCTACCAGTCCATCCTTTTCCATATCCTTGAGTTGCTCAAGTTCCTCTTCAAAGTGCTCTTCAAAGTTTATACCAAAAGCCTTCTCTATACGCTCAAAATCACACCTAAAGTTGCACATCAAATCCATGATGACCTCTCTTCTGAGAAGGTCCTCCTGCCCCAGCAGAAAGCCCCTCATGGTGGCAAAATCTCCACTATCCAAAGCCAAGTAATACTCCCTTAGGGTTTTGTAATTTTGAAAGTACGCATCGTAGAACATACCAATGGATGTGGCACCTATACCTATTAGATCAACACCCTTTTTAGTGGTGTAGCCTTGAAAGTTCCTCCAAAGACTTCCTTCCCTCTGGGCTATTGCCAGCTCGTCCTCTGGCTTGGCAAAGTGGTCCATGCCAATGTAAAGATAGCCTGCAGATTGAAACATTTCAATGGTCATTTCAAGGATAGTTAGTTTATCCTCCGGCGGAGGAAGTGTACTTGGGTCTATTCTTCTTTGCAGAGGCTTTAGCCAAGGTACATAGGCAAAGTTATAAACCGCAACCCGGTCTGGATCAAGCTCTATGGTTTTCTCTATGGTTCTTCTGAACTTCTCTGGTGTTTGATAGGGTAGTCCGTATATTAGGTCTATGTTTATGCTTTTAAAGCCCAGGTCCCTCAGTTGTTTCATGACATCCCTCATTAGGGATTCTGGCTGTATACGGTTTATCGCCCTCTGAACCTCCTCATCTAAATCCTGCAGACCCATGCTGACCCTGTTAAAGCCAAGCTGTCTTAGGGTTTCCAACTGTCCTTCAGACAGAGATCTTGGGTCTATCTCTATGCTTATTTCCGCATCCTCATCCACAGAAAAGTTTTCCTTTATCTTTGAGAAAAGCTCTTCCATTTCTTCCGCAGTAAGGAAGTTGGGAGTTCCACCGCCCCAGTGGATCTGCACCACTTTCCTTGATTTGTCTAAGTATCTACCTAAAAGTTCCATCTCTTTGTATAGGTAGTCCAAGTATCTTTTGCTCACATCCTTTCTGTGGGATATGATCACATTGCAACCACAGAACCAGCAAGCGCTCTCACAGAAAGGGATGTGGATATACAAAGAGAGAGGCCTTTTGCCTTGATTACTCTCTAAGAGTTTTTTCTTGTAGTCTTCTTTTCCTACGCTTTCGGTGAACTCTGTGGCAGGAGGGTAGCTGGTGTATCTGGGACCCGGTCTGTCGTACTTCTCTATAAGACTCTTGTTGAAAATCGTTTTCATGGGTATTAATTTAACTCACAGGTTAAAAATATAATCTGCCTTTTCATAGGCATCCTTTAACATTCGAAATAGGTCAAATCTGTAAATACCAGTGAGTTCTTCTATTTTGAGAAGGAGGGGAGCGTTGAATACATCTTCAGACTTCAGTATTTCCGAATACATTTCCTCTAGCTGGGAAGCTATGTCAAGTATTTGTTTGAGTCTTTCGTTTTCGCCGGTGTAGGCATCTATTATCAGTTTGTCCAGGTTGATATCCCTTAAGAAGCTTATCTTGT
>JAEMPM010000167.1 GCA_022759285.1 Thermocrinis sp. | reverse complement strand
TTCCAAAGTGCCCTCGGACCGGACAAAAAGGATTAAACACAGTAATCAAAAGGATCGAACGCTTGGCAACCCAGTATGGGACGATGCCTTGCATTAGAAAGCTTAAGTGGGTTAACTAAGCGTTTGTTTTCTACCCGAGAGTTAGTTAACCATGAGTAGCTGTCCTCTTTCCTGTCGTTGGCAGTATCCGATACTACATCATCCTGAATTTCTTCTCGTTCTGTATAGGTTAGTTAACCTCCAAGCCCGAGATGAAGGAAAGCTCGGTAGCCTTTCTCCTCCAAAGTCCATATTGGCAAAGGAAGTGTGGAACAGTGTAAGGAAGAGTTAGTTTCCTTGGAGAATGGAGACAATCCCAACAAGGAATTTTTAGAACAGCTTCACGTTAAGAGCCATTAGAGTCATTAAGGTATATCTCCCACATCAGTTTAAACAGCTTTCCGTGATTTTTGTATTTGATGTGCAGGAGTTCATGGACAATCACATAATCTATAAATTTCTCGTCCTTCTCTAAGAGTTCCTCGTTAAAAGAAACCCTACCCGTTGAGGAACAACTTCCCCACTTTCTTTTCATCTTCCGAATGTGGATCTCCTTGGGAGAAACGCCGATTTTTTCCGCCCAATTAAGCACCCTGTTTTTGAACTCTTCCTTTGTCATTGCTTTAGGAAGTCAATTAGCTCTTCTTGTATCCGGTTAGCTGATTCTAAGTCAATACCTTCATTTTTTATTAGCTTAAGTATTTCAAGTCTTAACATCCTCTCCTCTTCTTTGTCCTCTCTCCAATAGGGTCTCTTTTCAATGAGTTCATAGATTTTTTGGGATAAGCCTTCTATGTCCTTTATAAGGCGACTGTAATTCTTTAGCTTGTAGTGTATGCTTATCAACAACGTAGGTTTTTGGGCTTCTTCCTCTTTTACTCTTAGGAAGTCCTCTAAAAGCTGTTTTATTTCCTCAAGGGCTTGCTTTGTTTCCACCTGCTTTCTGTTGTATTCCTCCCAAAGGCTTCTTAACCTTCTTTTTAGGTCCATATAGTAGGGTGTTTCTCGCTTTTGACTTAGCGCATCTTCAAAGGATTTAAAGATGCTGTAAATTTGTACACCTTCCTCACTACCGGACCTTAGGCGTTCTAAGAAATGCTCATCTATGGGATATTTTTTCCCTTGAGTGAAGTATTCTTGAGTTTTGCTGTGTTTGTATATGAGCTCTTTTACCTTGTCCGATAGTTCTTTCTCCACTATGCTTGAGGGTTCCAAACAGCTTCTGGCGGTTCTGTAAATTTCTGTCAGCCTTTTGAACTCTTCCAGATACCTGCCTGTGGTCTCGTCGGGGGAGAGAATATCGTAGATATCTTTTAGTCTTTTGTAAGTCTCTTTAAACTCCTTGTATTTGTCTGGGTTTTCTCTGAAAAACTGGGCTATTTTTTCCACCCTCTCCTCGGGTGGGTAAGCGGCAAAACTATTTATGTATTCTTTTGATTCCTCCATTCTCCTTTGGAACTCCTCCCTCAGTTTTTGTATATCTCCGAGGGCATAGCTTATTTCTTCAAAGTCCTCTGCATCAAACTCAAGAGCTTTTTTGAGGTCTCTAAATAGTCCTACAAAATCCACTATCAAACCTGCTGGTTTCCTTCTTCCGTCCTTTTCGTAGGGTCTATTTACCCTTGCGATAGCTTGGAGTAGCATGTGGTCCCTCATAACTTTGTCCAAATACATGCAGTAAAGCACAGGGGCATCATAACCTGTTAGTAGCTTGTCGGTAACGATGAGAATTTTGGGAAGCTTTTCAGGGTCCTTGAAATCTTCTCTCACCCTTCTCTCTTCTTCTTTCGCCAAGTAATAGTTCTTTATCTCCTCTGGGTCGTTGTAGTATTGGCTTATGACTACCTTTGAGTACTCGGGTGGAAGGTACTTGTCAAGGGCTTTTTTGTATAGGACGCAGGCTTTTCGGCTTACCGCAACCACGAAGGCTTTGTATCCGAGAGGTTCTACATAATTTTTAAAGTGCTCCGCTATGTATTGGGCGATCTTTTCTATACGGTTTGGGTCTTCAAGGATGTCCTTTGAGGAAAGCTTTTCTGTAATCCTTGCCAAATCTTCCTCGTCGTAGCACTCTTTAAGCTTTTCAAGGTCTTCCTCCAACTTTTTCTCATCCACCAAGTACTCGCTGGGTGCGTGCTGGTAGTGAAGGGGCAAAGTAGTCCCATCCTTTATAGAGTCTATCATTCCGTATTTGTGTAGGTATTTACCCTCGTCATCCCTTCCAAACATCAAAAAGGTGTTCCTTTCTCCTTTGAGCCTTGGAGTTCCCGTAAAGCCTATTATGGTGGCGTTTGGCAAGGCTCTTATGAGATGATTTCCGAGGTCCCCTCCTGTGCTCCGGTGGGCTTCGTCTATGAATACGAATATATTTTTCCTTGTGTTTAAGTTCTCTGGGAAGTTGTTAAACTTGTGGATGGTGGTAAGTATAAGCCCTCGGTAATCCTCTCTCAAAAGATTTAAAAGGTCTTCTCCACTCTCTGCCCTTCTAACATTTAAGCGTGCAGAAGAAAGATTATTAAAAAGCTGTTGTTCTAATTCATTTCTATCCACAACCATTAGGACAGTTGGATTTTCAAAGCGTGGGTCTTCCAAAATTAGCTTGGCAGAAACAAGCATGGTGTAAGTTTTTCCTGAACCTTGAGCATGCCATATAAGACCTCTTAGCTTTCCCTCTTCTCTCGCCCTTTGCACTATTCTTTCCACTGCTTCTATTTGATGGGGCTTTAGAATCACCTTTTGGAGCTGTCCATCCCTTTCCACAAAGAGGATATAGTCCGTCAAAAGCTTTACTATTCTCCTCTTGTCATAAAAGCTTTCTACAAGCTTTTTGAAGTCTCCTACTTTTTCCTCCCGATAGTTGTAAAGGTCTTTGTAGGAGCTAAACCATGTGGGACCATACAAAAACCAATGGTTGTTAGTAAGCACAAAGGCTTGGATTAACTTCATAAGGTCTTTGCCTTCTTGTTCATAGCGTTCTTTTACCTGCCTATAGCCAATTGTTAAAGCGTTTTCGTCTTGGGGATTTTTGTTCTCTTGGAATAGCACGGGAATACCGTTTATGAATAAAACTGTGTCAAGCCTGTCAGGTCTTCCATCGCTCCGCTGAAATTCAAATTCCTCAACTACCAAAAAGTGGTTGTTTTCTATGTTTTCCCTGTCTATGAGTTTTACATTCCTGTGGCGTTTTTCCGCTTCTATGTAGATGCTCTTTAGACCTTTTAGATACTCCCATGCGGTTTGGTTTCCCGAAATACTTGCGGGTAGCTGGTTTAGTTCGTTGTATAGTCTTTCTACTTCTGAATCGGAGAGGAATGGGTTTAACTCTTTGACTTTTTCAAAGAATATTTTCTTTAGTATGGCGTCCCTTTCTGTGGTTCTTAACTGGTTAAGTCTATCCTTCTGGTGTTTGGTGATGATCTCATAGCCAAGCAGATAAATCTCTTCTCCGTATTGGGCTTTTTCTTGGGCTAAGTAGGTTAAGGTTGGCTTTTGGACTGCGTTGTATTCGTTAATCCTCCCCATGGTCTTTGACCCTCACTCTTATTTTACCTGTCATTAAGTCGTGTAGCAAACTTTTGAAGAGATTTTGAAGTGTGTTTTTGTATTTCTCCTCTTTTTCTATCCTTTGGTCTATGCTCTGGAGGATTTGGGCTATTTTTTGTTGCTCTTCAAGAGGTGGGAGGGGGATAAATTTTTCTATCAATATTCTAAAGTGCCTGTTATATCCTCTTGATGGAATATTAAGATTTAACAAAGCATAATAAAAATATTTCCTGTGAAAATTTTCTTTTGGGA
>JAEMPM010000086.1 GCA_022759285.1 Thermocrinis sp. | reverse complement strand
CAAAGGGACGCAAGAATAGAAAAGCTTTGGAGTGAGCTATGGGGCTGAGGTGGTTAATTCTCTTGGCTTTATTTAATCTTTCTTTTGGCTTTTATCACTGTTTTTTTGATGCGGGGAAAAGGTACAGAGTGGACCCATACCTTCTTTCCGCCATTGCCAGTGTGGAAAGCGGTTTTAACCCAAAGGCGGTCAATTACAACAAAAATGGAAGCGTAGATTACGGTATTATGCAAATAAATTCCTTTTGGCTAAAAAAATACAAAATTCCCAAGGAGTGGATATGGGAGCCCTGCTATAACATACACTTTGGCGCCATGGTTTTGAGAAGATGCATGGACGCCTACCCAAATAACCTAAAGCAGGCAATAGATTGCTACAATAAGGGAGAGAGGGCAAAGGAAAACAGCGAGTATGTGCTGAAGGTGTATAAAAAATACTCAAAGATCGCGCAGATGATCAGGTAATTTATCGCATCACTTCTACCGATGGATTTTGAAGGGTTCCCGAAATCTGAAGGTTCAAACTCATGCCTGTTAGCTTACCGTTGATGGAAGAGCGAAGCGGGTCTGCCCTGTTAAAGGAAACTACACCATCTCCTACAATCAGGGAATCCAAGATCCTCGCTTGCCCGCTGAAGGTTCTGCCTTTGAACTCCACCATTAGCCCATCCACCTTTAAGTCCTTGAGCCTTACGTCCTCAAGTTCAAGCTTTCCCTTTATGCCATCCGTCAACTCCAAGTTTACAAACTTTACGTGCGCTCCTTTCAGACAACCGAAGCTTTTCCCTTCTATCTCAATCTTTTTGTTTAAAAAAAGTTTTGTCTCCAAGCTACCACCCTGGCAGGTACCACTCAAAGAAAGATAAAAGGGCTTTATAGAAAATACTGCAGAGTCAAACTCCGCAAGCTTTGAGCTTTTATCATAGATCCTAACTTTACTCAGCTTTACATGAAACAGACCTTCCTCTACATCCTGTGCCATAAGGTATATACCCTTCTCCATTAGCACCCTATCAAGCAGTAAAAACTTTGGGATGGTAATAAACAGAATAAAGGCAGAAAAAAGCACAAAGAAAACTGCCAGCAGAAGAATTTCTTTAATCTTCAGCTTCATTTTTTGTTCTCTTCTTCTCGTTTGCTTCCTCCAGCTTCTTTCTCAGTTCCTGTGCGAGTTTTTGGTGTTCCTCCGTGATCTTTGATAGATCCTCTGGCTTTTCTATCACATAGGGTGTTAGGAATATGAACAGGGACACCTTGTCTTCGGAGGTGCTTTTTCTCTTAAAGAGCCAACCAAAGATAGGCACATCTTTAAGCCCTGGCACACCTTCTATATTGTCTAAGGTTCTTGTGCTTACCAATCCACCAATTATTATGGTTTGTCCGTTTTCCACTACCACGTCGGAGTTTAGCTGGCGGTTGGATGTGACGGGTACTGCATAGCTGAGGGTACCTATCTGTGGTTTAAGAAAGTCTACTATCTCTTGAAGGTTGAGATTGATCAAAAGCCTTAGGTCTTTTCCCGAGATTGTAGGCGTGACGCTGAGGCTTAATCCTACCTCCTTGTAGTCGTAGGTAATGATAGGTTGTCCATTTATGTCAAACTTGACCCCAGACGCAAAGGGCACTACCTGACCCACCTTTATGATCGCCTCTTGATTGTCGAGAGTTAGCACCTTTGGGTTAGAAATAATGTTAAAACCGCTACCCTTTTCTAAAAGGGAGAACAAAAGCACTAAGTCCGGAAAAAAGAGGGTAGTGGAGCCTATGGTAACTGATGTACCTCTTTTGCTGAGGGTGCCCATTACAAAGCTTCCTGAAAGGAGCGCGTTATAAACATCCTGACGACTTGAGCCACCAAAAGCGGAACCACCCTGTGTTCCAAGTATCTGCCACCGTACGCCTAATTCCAGGGCCTGACTTGTACTCATCTCCACCACTGTAGCTGCGATCAATACCTGCTTTCTTCGTACATCTATCTTTTCTATGAAGGACTTTAAGCTTTCATACTCCTGTGGAGTGCCGTAGATTATTACCGAATTGGTGCCTTTGTCAAAGCCTATCCTGAGCCCTTCCTTGGTCTCTATTGCTGTTAAAGGAAGTGTCTGCCTTTGGGGTGTCTTTTGTTCTTCCTTTTTCAGTGGCGTTTCCGTACCCCTCGTTTCCGTTGGAGTTACCCTTTGTTCTTGAGGTTGAATTTGAGGTTGAACTGTCTGAGTTATGGAAGATCTTCCCCCAAAGAGGGTCTGTAAGCTTCTGTATAGTTCCTCTGCGGAGATATGGTTCAGCTTTATAAGATAAAAGTTCCTCTCTAATGGACCGGTGCTTTCTCTATCAAGGATTTCTATAACTTCCTTTATTAAACCTTGAACCCTTTCATTGGCAATCACTGCTATTGAGTTGCTTTCCTTGCTAAAGGTTATGAAAATTGGTGTGCCAAACTGTTGTTGAAAGGCAGAGCCCATAGCCTGAAGGCTTTGAAAGACGCTTTCTGCGTTAGCCTTCTGTAGCTTATACAGTTTGACGCTCAAACTCCTCTCTGGAGAGTCAAGCTCTTTTAGAATCTTCTTTAACCTTTCTATGTTTTGGGCTACGTCTGCAATAATCAGGCTGTTGGAAGGGGCATGAACCGTAATTTTAGCGTTGGGAGATAGAAGGGGCTGGATCGCTTGCTGAAGCTGGGAGGCTTGGGTGTTTTCCGCCCTGTAGATGTATACGATCACTTCTCCTGAAGAGGAGGATTTCTTAAAGTTTGCCAGAGCTGTAGCTTTTTGCAAGGGCACTATGCTTACATAATTCTTTTCCTCTACCACTCCGTAGCCATGCAAAGATAACGCTGAGAGAAATATTTTCCATGCGGTTTGCACGCTGACGGGCTTTGCGGAGCTCACTGTAATGGTGCCCTTTACTGCCGGGTCTAAGATGATGTTTTTACCTGTAAGCTCAGACATAAACTTAGCTACAAGGGATATGTCCGCATCTTGAAAGTTCAAAAAGACCTTGCCCGTCCTTTTTTGCTCTTGTGCCAATTTTTGAAGTTCTTGTGCGGTTTGCGGATAAACACATACAGATAAACCCAAAAGCAAAAACAGTACTAACCTTAGCATCTACTCCACTCTCACTAGAAGTTCTATTGGTTTGCCTTCTCTGATAAGCCCTATTTTAAAACTGCTCTCATTTCTTAGAACTTGCAGTATTCTAAAAGCATCCTCTCCGCTCTTTATCTGCTGGTTGTTTATGCTAACGAGCACATCTCCAGGCACTATGCCCACCTTTGAAAACATGCTCTGAGGATCCACCCATTCAAAGAGAAAGCCTGTAGTTTTTCCATCTTGCACATAAGGTACAAGCCTTATCTGTCTGAACATAACGCCAGGGTCCGCAGTAACGCTTTCTATTTCCCTCTTTTGGACTACCGCCTGAAGGGTTTGTGTTTCTCCTTGGGCTATAACTTTAGGTTCTGTAGTTTTAGCCTCCGCCTTTGCAAAGCTAAAACCTATTGCCTTTCTCTCCTCACCCCTTGAAAGGATTATATAGTTCCTATCTATATGTGCAACCCGGTAGCCACTCACTTCAGAGCCCACCCGAACCGTTTTAGCCTGTCCGTTCACGTCAATCAGTGCCAAATTTACGCTCCCCACTGCAGTAGCAAGCAGTCTAATAGACCCTTCTTTTTGTTGCTTTTGCTCTTCCCTCTTGAACACAGGGCTGAAGTCTGCTACCTTTGGTCTTTCTATCCTTAACACTGGCACCGAGCTTATCCCTTTGCCAATAAGATTAGAGTAAATCAGCAAAGGCAAGGAAAAACATATCGCAAGTAGAAAGAACATATAGCCAAAAA
>JAEMPM010000042.1 GCA_022759285.1 Thermocrinis sp. | reverse complement strand
ACCCTCAGATGTATAAAGCTCTTTGAATACTTTATGGCGTTGCTGAGGAGGTTATAAAGTACGTCCTCCAGAATTCGTTCATCCGTATGCAGGTAAAGATCTTTCCCTTTTCTGAAGATAAACTTTTTTTCCTTTGTCTCCTCCTCAAAAAGGCTAAGCACATTCTCCAGAACACTCCAGAAATTCACCCAAACCTTTACAGGCTTTAGCTCCTCCTCCGATAACCTAAGAATCAAGCTAACGTCCCTCTCAAGCTTCTTTATACTCCTTTGCATTCTACCCAAGGCTTGAGGAGAGTTGTTTTTCTGCAAAAGGCTAAGGTTTGTCTTTTGAACCGCCAGAAAGTTCCCAAGCTTGTGACTTATGGACTTTACTAAAAACCTACCAAACTCCCTACTTTCCTCCACATTTTTCCAAAGTCTGTCCAAAGCCAATTGATAGACCAAAATCAAAGAAAAGATCAACAAAAACTGAAAAAAGAATAATCTCTTTAGGCTCGGCTTTATGCTCTCCATTAAATACTCTTCCTTTACAGCCACATAGACATTTTTAGAAGGGTCTGAAGGGTCCCTAAAGGAAAAAGAAAAGCCTTTTGGAATTTGTTCCGAGACAAGGAAGTTTTCATCTCCTCTGTGGTTCTTGCTTATGGTGTAAAGAAGATAATGGGAATATGCCCTAAAGTAGATGCTTTCCTCTACTATCCTTTTTAGTTCAAGGAACACAAGGATATTCAGCGCTATAAAGCCGACGGTAATCAGGGAAAGGAAAATTAGCATAAGCTTTAGCCTTTCACCCAACGCGGTATCCCCTTCCTTTCATGGTCTTTATAAACCCCTCCGGTAGCAACTTTCTAAGGTTCTTTATGTGTGCCCTCACTACATCTTCTCCCACCGGTTCGTCACCCCACACATAGTTAAGGATCTCTTCGTGGGAAACAAAGCGCCCCCTGTTTTCTACCAAAAACTTCAAAACAAGCCAGTCCTTTTTGCTCAAAGAAATTGGCTTTCCTTTCACCTTTACCATCTCTTTGCTAAAGCAAACCTCCACTTCATCAATAACCACCACGTCCTTCGGGTTTTTTCTTCTGTATAGAGCTTTTAGCCTCAGGATCAGCTCCTCCATCTCAAAGGGCTTTGTCAGATAGTCATCCGCCCCAAGCTCAAAACAGGTGCGTTTGTCTTCAAGCCGATGCTTGGCGGTAAGAACAAGGATGGGAGTTTCTTTATCCTTTTCTCTGATAGCCTTTATAAGCTCCTCACCTCCTATGTGTGGCATCATCAGATCAAGGACGATCACATCGTAGCGGGATACCTCCAGAAGGTCCATAACCTCCCTTGGGTCATACACCCAATCCGTAATAAACCCCTCCGACTGCAAGTATTCTGTTAGGCTCTCCCCCAAAAGCCGGTCATCCTCCACCAAGAGAACCTTCATAGCAAAAGCTCTAGGGCTTCTTTTATGTGGGAAACTGCGTATATTTCCATGTCATCCATCTCAAGGGTGTTGCCCTTTGGAACCATTGCCCTTTTAAAGCCAAAGCGTTTGCTCTCTTTTAGTCTCATCTCCGGAAAATGCACCGCCCTGATCTCTCCACCCAAGCCCAGCTCTCCAAAAACCACCACATCCCCCAGCTCTTTTCCTTTCACGGAGGATGCTATGGCTAAAGCTACCGCTAGGTCCCCCGCAGGCTCCACAATCTGCATACCTCCAACCACGTTCACAAAGACATCTTTATCCCTTGTGAATATTTTAGCTTCCTTCTCAAGGACCGCAAGGATAAGGGCAAGGCGGTTTATATCATAGCCCTGGGTTCTTCTCTGAGGTGTTGTATATAGAGCGTCTATGACTAAGGCTTGCACCTCCAAAAGCACCGGCTTGTTGCCTTCCGTGTGAGGAAATACTACACTGCCTGGGCTTGCCCTTCTCTCTTGCAAAAATAGAGCTGAGGGCTCGGGTACCTCCTCCAATCCCCTTTCCGTCATCTTAAAAACCACCATCTCACCACTTGCACCAAAGCGATTCTTGACCACCTTTAAAACTCGGTAAAAGCTGAACCTCTCTCCTTCAAAATAAAGGACTGTATCCACCAGATGTTCCAAAACCTTTGGACCTGCGATGCTTCCCTCCTTGGTGATCTGTCCTACTATGAACAGTGGAATGTCCCTTCTTTTGCAGAACTCTGCCAGCTTGTATGCACACTCCCTAACCTGTGCCACTGAACCGGGTGCAGACTCTAACTGGGAAGAATAAATGGTCTGTATGGAATCCACCACCAAAAGGCTCGGCTTTAGTTCTTGGATAGTTTCCAAAATATACTCAAGCTCAGTCTCGGGCAAAAGGTAGAGGTTTTCCCCTTCCACTTTAAGCCTTTTTGCTCTCGTTCCTATCTGACTACCTGATTCTTCCCCCGATACATACAGTACCTTTCCGTAAGACTTTGAGTATTTTTCCGCCAACTGCAAAAGCAAGGTAGATTTTCCTATGCCCGGTTCACCTGCAATCAGCAAAATCTGTCCCTTTACAAGCCCTCCACCTAATGCTAAGTCCATCTGTTCAAGGCCAGTAGATAGCCTTTTTAGGTCCTCTTCCACCCACATGGGTAAGGGCTTGTAGACCATGGCAGGACCAAGGGTCTTGGGGGCAACCCTTTCCCTCTCTTCCACCATACTGTTCCAAGTACCGCAGGAAGGACACTTTCCAAACCACCTGGTGGAAGAGTATCCGCACTCCTGACAAACAAAGACTGTTTTTTCTCTCTTCATCCCCTTAGTTCAAACATCTCCACTTTTTTGGGCTTTATGTCCTTTTTCAAAAGCTCTTAAAAGGCTTTTCAGGTCATAGTCATAGCTCGCAAAAAGGCATGTAAAGAGCTTGCCATCTGCGGTTAGCCTTAAACGATCATCCTCCAGCATAAGCCTTTCCGCAGTTTCTCCCCTTCTTTGTCTTCCGATGGGTTTTACTCTGTACCTGCAGGCTACTAATTTCTCCAAATGTCTTCTGAGAATGGGCATTATTTAAAATTTAAACCTCGTCGGAAAATATCACCGCCGGTGGAGGCACCTCTATAATCCCCCTTTGGTAGCCAAGGTTCAAAAGTAACCTCACCGCCCTCCTGCCATCCTCTCCGTAATCTATTGTCCTCTCATTCACATACATGCTTACAAATTTTTTTGTTTTTTCTGTGTCTTCTTTTATGTCCCTTGCATACTCCCTTGCATATTTTAGGGCTTCCTCCGGGTGGGACAAAGCGTACTCTACGCTCTTTCTCATAAGCCTTTCTATCTTTTTGATAATCTCCCTTCCCAAGTCCTTCCTAACCACATTGCCACCCAAGGGCAAAGGCAAACCAAAGCTTTCCTTCCACCACTCACCCAAATCAACCACCTTATTTAGTCCCTTATCTTTGTAGCTCAGCTGCCCTTCGTGGATCACTAAGCCTGCCTTTACCTCCCCCGAAAGCACCGCATCAAGCACTTTGTCAAAAGGCATAACCACCGGCTCAAAGTCCGGCTCATACAGCTTTAAAACCAAGTAGGCAGTGGTCAATTTCCCCGGAACTGCGACCTTTTCTCCTTTCAAGCTCTTTAACTCTTCCTTTGCTACAACTAATGGACCGTAACCATCTCCTACACTACCACCGCTCGGAAGCACTAGGTATTTGTCCGCTATGTATGGGTATGCATGAAAAGAAACTGCAGAGATCTCGTAGGTCCCCTCCAGGGCACGCTGATTGAGGGTTTCAATATCCGCCAAAACGTGCTCTATCTCTAAACCTTCCGTATCTATGATCCCTGCAGTGAGGGGATAGAACATAAAGGCATCGTCTGAATCTGGGCTATGGGCAATCCTAATACGCACAAGAAAAATTATAATCCCT
>JAEMPM010000136.1 GCA_022759285.1 Thermocrinis sp. | reverse complement strand
ATATATACGTATTTGTGTGCTATAATAATCGCAAAAGGAGGTGATGCCATGAAGAAGAGCCTTTTAGCCCTTTCTTTACTTGGGGGAGTTGTGTTCGCTCAAGATAAGCCTTTAGACCCATGCGGTAGCCCCAAGGAAGTATTTTCAAAGTATCTCTTGGACCAATGCTACAAGGGATACTTTGACGCTATTATTGAAGCTAAGAAGAACGCCGACGAAGCCATTAAGTTGGCAAAAGAAGCCAGCAGCAAGGTGGGCAACCTAGAAAATAAAGTATCCTCTCTTGAGAAAACTGTAGATGACCATGAAAAAAGAATAAGGGCTCTGGAAAGTGGAAAGTCTGGAGCAAAAGTTGAAGGTGTAGGTCCTTACAAATGGCAGTTAGAGGAAGTGGGTACTGTGTACTTTGACTTTAACAAGTTCGACATAAAGAAGTCCGAGGCAAAGAAATTGGATAAGATAGCAAACAAGATAAAGGAATCTGGTAGAGAGGTCTTGGTAGTTGGCTTTGCGGACAAAAGAGGAAAATCTAACTATAACTTTAACCTTTCTATGTGGAGAGCCCAAATGACCGCCAGCTACCTTGCTAAGAAGGGTGTTGATATAGGAAAGATAAGGGTAGCTTCCTACGGTAAAGAAGTAGCAAACTTACTTGGTAAAAACTTTAAAGCTCAAAGAGTTGTGAAAATATTCCTCGTTTATTAATCATCTGCGGGGGTCATCCTCCCCGCTCTTTCCACTCTCTTGATAATCTCGATCTCTCTTTATAATTTAAAAATCTATGCTGGAAAAAATCAGAAATTTTTCCATAATAGCCCATGTAGACCACGGTAAATCCACTCTTGCGGACCGTTTACTGGAATATACTGGTGCAGTTTCCCGAAGAGAACTAAAAGAACAGATGCTTGACACTTTAGAGATAGAAAGGGAGAGGGGAATAACAATAAAGTTGCAAGCAGTAAGAATGGAATACAGAGGCTACCTTTTACATCTCATAGATACACCTGGACATGTGGATTTCTCTTACGAGGTTTCAAGAGCTCTTGCCGCTTGCGAGGGAGCAATCCTTTTAGTGGATGCTACTCAAGGTATAGAAGCCCAAACAGTAGCCAACTTTTGGAAAGCTGTAGAACAGGATTTGGTAATAATCCCTGTTATAAATAAAATAGACCTGCCCGCTGCAGACCCTGAAAGAGTTAGAAAACAGATTGAAGAAATTTTAGGGCTCGATGGTGATGATGTGATCCTGGCTTCTGCCAAAGAGGGTATAGGAATAGAAGAAATACTTAATGCCATAATAGAGAGAATTCCTCCTCCAAAGGGAGACCCAAAGGCTCCACTAAAGGCACTCATCTTTGACTCCTATTACGATCCCTACAGGGGTGCGGTGGCTTTTGTTAGGGTCTTTGATGGAGAGGTAAAACCTGGAACAAAGATTAAACTCTTTTCCACAGGCAAGGAGTTTGAGGTAACAGAGGTGGGAGCTCAAACACCCAAGATGACCAAGTTTGAAAAGCTCTCTGCGGGAGAAGTTGGATACATCGCAGCATCCATAAAGGATGTTAGGGATATAAGGGTTGGAGACACCATCACCGACGCAAAAAGACCTGCAGACAGTCCGGTTCCCGGCTTTAGACCAGCTAAACCTATGGTCTTTGCGGGCCTGTATCCCTCTGAAGGCTACACCTTTGAAGAACTAAGGGATGCTCTGGAAAAGTATGCTATAAACGACGCAGCCATTTATTACGAGCCAGAAACATCGCCAGCCCTTGGAATGGGCTTTCGTGTAGGCTTTTTGGGACTCTTGCACATGGAGATCGTACAGGAGAGGCTCGAGAGGGAATACGGTGTAGGGCTGATTACCACCGCACCTAGTGTGGTGTATAGGGTGCGTTTTAAAAATGGCACCGTGAAGGAAATCAAGAATCCCTCCGAGCTACCCGAAAACTGGGGCTTAATAGAAGCCATAGAAGAACCTTTCGTAAACGTAACCATAATCACACCCAAGGAATACGTAGGCTCTATTATGAACTTATGCCAAGAGAAGAGAGGCACCCAAAAGAGCTTTAAGTACTTAGACCCAAATACAGTTATGTTAGAGTATGAGTTGCCCCTCAGCGAAATCCTTTTGGATTTTCACGATAAGATAAAGAGCCTGTCAAGAGGATACGCGTCCTACGATTACGAGTTCATAGGCTATAGGGAAGAAGACCTGGTGAGGTTGAACGTTTTTATAAACAACGAACCAGTGGATGCGTTATCTTTCATAGTTCATAGGGACAAGGCTTATAGAAGGGCAAGGCAGTTGGTGGAAAAGCTCAAAGACACCATACCAAGACAGCTCTTTGAGGTTAAGGTGCAGGCAGGTATAGGCAATAAGATAATAGCATCCGAAAGAATTCCACCCCTCAGGGCAAACGTAACTGCCAAGTGCTACGGCGGAGACGTTACAAGAAAGAAAAAGCTCTTAGAAAAGCAAAAGGAGGGTAAAAAGAGGCTCAAACAGTTTGGTAAGGTGGAACTGCCTCAGGAGGCATTCTTGAGCGTTTTGAAGGTGGATTAAGATGATAAGACTTTTGTATAGGACAGAGAAACAGTTGCAATGATCCCTCCCGTTAGCGGTGGATAAAAGGGCGTTGCTGATTAGATTTTCCTCTCTTGGGGATGTGGTGCTGACCTCTTGCCTTTTTGAGCCTCTCATAAAAAGGGGCTACAAGCCCTATCTTCTTACCCATCCACCCTACGGTGAGCTCTTTTTGGAAGACCCAAGGGTTGAGGTTATCCAGATAGGAAAGAGCGAACTCTTTAACCGGTTAGACCTACTTAGAGGTTTTGACCTTTACTTAGACCTGCATAAAAATTTAAAGACCTTTATCCTGAGATTGCTCCTTAGAGGAAACTGGAAAAGCTACCCAAAGGAGAGCCTAAGAAGACGGCTTGCCCTGAGGTTTCCTATCTTTAGAAAGCCCTACAGCGTGGTGTCTGCGTATCTAAAAGCCATCGGGGAAGAAGGCTACAGACCTTCCCTTCTTATATCTGAAGAGAGGTTGGAACTGCTCAAAAAAAACTACGGTGAGGGCTTTGTAGCACTCGGACCGGGAGCAAGGTATAAGAAAAAGAGATATCCTTTTTTTAGAGAGTTAGCCCTCGGGCTTGAGAGGGAAGGCTTTAAGGTGGTTTTGGTAGGTAGCTCAGGAGAGTGCGAGGGCTTTGAAAAGACCAATGCCCGGAACCTCTGTGGTAAGCTTTCCCTCTTGGACGCCGCAGGCATCATTAAATTGGCAAAGGTTTTTGTAGGAAACGATTCTGGGCTTTTGCACGTTGCAAGGGCTGTGGGCACAAAGGCGGTGCAAATTTATGGGGCAACCCATCCTACCTTAGGTTTTTCCCTTCTACCGGAAGAGGGAAAGGTTATCATAAAAAACCTTCCATGCCAGCCTTGTACATTACACGGAGAAGGAGAGTGTAAGTATGGAACCTATGAGTGCCTGCAGATCCCACCTGAAGAGGTGCTAAAAGAAGTCAAAGCATTAGCTTCTCAAGGAGATTAGCAGCGCCGTTTAGCTTCTGATAGGCAGAAGATATTACGTAGTATAGTTGTTCTCCCTCTGCGATGGTCAGGTCGTAAAGGGTTGTGCTCATATCCTTGAGAAGATAATAAAGGGTTGAATATAGGTTCTCATCCAGTTTCCTTAAGGGGTCCGGTATGCCTTTGTAGATTTCAAAAATATGGTCGCAGAGCCCTTTTATGCTGTTGGCAATGTTGGTTATTTCTATGTCATGGCTGTAAAGAGCTAACACCTCTTGATGGCGCTCTTCTATCTCCTTGGAGAGTGTTTTAAATAGCATATCCTCCAAAAGCAAAAGGCTGTTTGACATAATTGAGAAA
>JAEMPM010000060.1 GCA_022759285.1 Thermocrinis sp. | reverse complement strand
GTGATAATAGAACCGGAGGAGGGAAAACTTGCCTGTGGAGAGGAGGGAAAGGGTAGGCTCGCAAGCCTTGAGAGGATCCTTGACTGGGTAGAGTGGAGCATACGCCCAAAACCATTGCAGGGCAAGAGGGTTCTTCTCACGGTGGGGGCAACGAGGGAGTTTATAGATGATGTGCGGTTTATATCCAACCTTTCCACTGGAAGGACGGGTTTCGCCATCGCAAGGGTTTTGAGGTGGTACGGTGCGGCTGTTCAGATTATCGCAGGATACACGGAGGAAAAACCTCCACCGGATATACCCCTCATAAGGGTCTCCTCTGCGGAGGAAATGTTAAAGGCTGTCCTTGAGAATGTAAAATCTGCAGACCTGTTGGTAATGAACTCGGCTGTTGCTGATTACAGACCTTTGGAGAAGGTAGATGGCAAGCTTAAAAAGGACCAAGATGCCCTTGAAATTAGGCTGGTGAAAAATCCGGATATCTTAGAGGAGGTCAGCAAGCTTGGGCTTGAAGGTTTAAAGGTGGTGGGCTTTGCCCTTGAGGAGGAACAATTCCTCTTAGAAAAGGGCTTAGAAAAGCTAAAAAGAAAGAAATTAGACCTACTGGTGGCAAACCCAGTAGGCACTATGGGAAAGGAAGGACACGAAGGCTACCTTATCTTCAAGGATGGCAATGCAGTTCCCTTTTCCTTTTCCGATAAGCTTTCCTTTGCAGAGTTTTTGGTAGCTCACATCTCTAAATTACTACTTGCTTAACAAACAAAATCTCCGGAAGTTTTTTGATCTCCTCAAGGACTTCCTCCGGCACTGGGTCGTCCAAGTTCAGAATACCCAAAGCTATACCACCTCTCTTTTCTCTTCCAAGTCTAAAGCCTGCAATGTTGACCTTTGCCTGCCCCAGCATGGTTCCGATCTTTCCTATAACACCCGGCACGTCCTTGTTCTCAAAGAGTAACATAACACCCTCTGGCTCCACATCTACTCTGTATTTATCAATCTGGACTATCCGAGGTAAGTTACCCTCTAAGATAGTGCCCACCACCATCTTTTCTGAACTGTTGGACCTTACCACTACCTTTATGTAGTGTTTGAAATCTACTGTCTCTTCGGAGGTCAGCTCCTCCACCTTTAAACCTCTATCCCTTGCTACATAGGATGCGTTTATTATGTTTATGGGAAAATCCACTACCTCCTTTAGTATTCCCATCAAAACCGCCGACGCTACTGGGTGGAAGTGTTCCGCTATGTCTCCTCTTACTTCCACGTGAACTTCTCTTATACCCTCATCTGCCCACTGTACCAAAAACTTGCCCATTTTCTCCGCCAAATCCAAGTGAGGTTTTATAAGGGTAAGCACAGAGAGGTCTGGGAAAGGTGCGTTCACCACATACTCTACCGTCTGCCCCCTCAGGGCTTTTATTACCTGCTGGGCTATTATAACCGCCACGTTTTCCTGAGACTCGTAAGTGTTTGCCCCTATGTGAGGAGAGAGGGAAACATTGGGAAACTTCTTTAGCTTTTCTATGAATTCGTAAGGAGGAGGTTCCACCGAATAAACATCAAGCCCAACTCCAGAAAGCTTGCCCGTTTCAAGAGCCCAAATAAGGTCTTCGTCCTTTACAATCCCACCTCTTGCACAGTTTATAAGCACCGCACCGTCCTTCATGAGTTCAAACTCTTTTCTTGTGATCATATGTCTGGTCTCGTGGGTGAGTGGTGCGTGTATGGTTAGAATATCCACCTGTTTTAGCATTTCCTTTAGGTCCTCAACAAGTTTGACCCCAAGCCTATCTGCCTTCTCCTTTGGAATATAAGGGTCATAGGCGAGCACTTTCATCCCAAAAGCCTTTGCCCTTATGGCAACCTGGGAGCCTATGTTTCCAAGCCCTATTATGCCCAAGGTTTTTCCGTAGAGCTCCGTGCCCATAAATTTCTTTCTATCCCATTTACCTTCCAGCATAGAGTTGTGGGCATTGTGGAAGTTTCTTACCACACACAGCATATGGGCTAAGGTTAACTCTGTGGCGCCTATGGTGTTGGCACCGGGCGTGTTGATTACCAAAATACCCCTGCGGGATGCCTCTTCCACGTCTATGTTATCCACCCCTACACCAGCCCTTCCTACTACCTTTAGCTTTTCCGCTCTTTTCAAAAGCTCTGCGGTTACGGGCGTCCTACTTCTAGTTATTATGCAATCGTAATCCTTTACCACCTCCAAAAGCTCTTTGTAGCTTATTTCTGGCTCGTTATCCACTTCAATGTCTGGCTCTCTCTTTAAAATCTCAATGCCCTTTTCGGATATAGGGTCTGTGATGAGAACCTTAAACATCGGAGCCTCCTTAAAGGATTAGTTAAAGGTTTTATTATAACATTTATCCCTAAAAGCTTGGAGTTTTCCGTTTGGATTTTAGAGGGGTTCGTTTGGTCAAATAAAGCCTTCGCTTTATCTCCTTAAAGCACATGGCTAGAAAGTTCCTTCAGACTTAGCTTAACTTGCTCTCCTGTGTGCAAGTTCTTTATGGACAGGCTCTCTTCCTTCATCTCATCCTCGCCCACTATGATTGCATAATCAGCTTTGAGTTTGTTTGCCAACTCCAACTGTTTCTTCAAACCTGCCCTTTTGTAAGAGAGCTCTACCCTCTTACCCTTTTCTCTCAAAAGCTCGCAGACCTTTAGAACGTAGCTTACCGTATTTTCTCCCAAAGGAATTACCATATAAAGGGGCTGTCTTTGTGGAAGCTCTTTAACCAACATTGCCAACCTCTCCACGCCAACTGCAAAGCCTACCGCAGGCGTTGGCACTCCACCCATCTCCTCCACAAGGTAATCATACCTTCCACCTGCTATTATGGTTATACCCAGCTCCTGGGAGACTACCTCAAAGACGGTTTTTGTGTAGTAATCCAATCCTCTTACTAGGTTAGGGTTTTCTACGTAGGGAATGCCCATGATGTTCAAATACTCAAGCAGTTTTTGATAGTGTTCTCTGCATTCTTCACACAGAAAATCCACCATCTTGGGCGCATCCTTAACTGCGGACTTGCAGGTGGGTACTTTGCAGTCTAAAACCCTGAGAGGATTTCTGTCCTTTCTGTCTATGCAGTCTTCACATAGATGTTCTGCTACCTGCTCCAAGTATTGTACTAGAGCTTCTCTGTATGCGGGTCTGCACACCTTACAGCCTATAGAATTGACCTCTACCACTGCCTCTATCTTTAGTTCCTTTACTACTTTGTGAGCAATGCTTATTATCTCTGCATCCACGAGGGGGTCTAAGCTTCCAAAGACCTCCCCTCCTATCTGGTGGAACTGACGGTATCTTCCCGCCTGAGGTCTTTCATACCTGAACATGGGTCCTTCGTAAAAGAGCTTCGTATAGGGCTTTAGGGCAAACATCTTGTGTTGAATAAAGGCTCTTACCACTCCAGCAGTGCCTTCAGGCCTAAGTGCCAACATTCTTCCCTTTTTATCAGGGAACACAAACATCTCCTTCTGGACAATGTCCGTTGCCTCTCCTATGCTTCTTTGAAAGACCTCCGCATACTCCACCACCGGCAGTATGATTTCCTCAAAGTTATAGAGCTCAAGGATCCTTCTTACGGTCTGCCTTACCGCGTTGAATCTCTCAAGTTCCTCTCCAAAGATGTCGTGAAAACCTCTAACGCTTCTAAATTCTTCCATGCAAAAATTATAAGTGTATCTCTTGTAAAAGCTCGTTCTCCCGTCCGATCCCGAGCCTATCAAGAATTGCCCTTGCCCCCAGAGGATCCTTTAGCAATACAATCTCCTAGCTACTGCCTATTACATTTATTTCTCTGTCTGAGATCCTTATGTGAAGGGGCGTTTCTCTTATGCTAGAGAAAAGTATGTTCTTATCCTTGAGTTGTTCCCTTTCAAAAACCATCATTTTTACCACCTTCTTAGGAGGAACTTATGCCCTATGTGGAT
>JAEMPM010000052.1 GCA_022759285.1 Thermocrinis sp. | reverse complement strand
CTTCCCTAAGCCTGCGAACCCCGTCGAAACCGTTCGCCCCCTTATGGATATATATTAAATATATTACTTCGCAAAAATATGACAACTTGTAAATGACAATAGAGGAGGCTAATCATCTATAGACGGTTTGAGGAACACAGCTTCTGCTTTTAGACTTACGGGAACCTCTGCCATTTAAAAACTCTGTTTAGAATTTTTTTATTACTTGTCTTGCCTTCATATTTCTAAGCGTATCAAAACTGCTTTAGATCCTAGTCATCAACCACCCCAAGCTACGAATGCCAAAAGTTGACATCCTCGATCTTCAAAGGTAAAAAAACTTATGCTCCATAGACCTCCCCGAACCTAAAATATAGTGTATATAAACGGCACTATAGTAGGGCTGGAAGAGGCAATTACGAATAAGGCCATCAGTAGTAAAGCAAACAAAACGGGAACAAGCCACCACTTTTTGGTCTTAATTATAAAGAGGAAGATTTCCTTAAGTGTCTCCATCTATATTCCTCCTTTTTGAATATTGTATACCATCTCGACCTCAGTCCATACCAAACGCTTTTTTAGCATCAAAGTCTTCAGTCCAAACTGGTTGTTCTTTTTTATCAAACAGATAATTTCCCATAACAAGATAATCCATATCCGTTCTCATAAAGCATTTATATGCATCGTCAGGGTTGCAGACAATGGGCTCTCCTCTAACATTAAAACTGGTATTAATTACTACAGAGTATCCTGTCTTTTTCTTAAAACTATCTATCAATCTGTAGAACCTTGGATTTGTCTCTTTATGCACTGTTTGAATTCTGGCTGAAAAATCAATATGAGTTACAGCTGGAATATCTGAACGTAAGTAGTATAACTTTTCTCTCAAAGGTAAGGACCAGTAGTTTGATGGTAAGGGATTACGCCTACTATTTAAAACTTCTGCTACAAAAAGCATATAAGGAGATGGTCTATCAAAAGCAAAATATTCTTGCATATCTTCATACAAAACCGCTGGGGCAAAAGGTCTAAAGCTCTCCCTAAACTTTATTTTTAGGTTTAGTTTAAGTTGCATTTCAGGGTTTCTTGCATCAGCTAAGATGCTTCTATTACCGAGTGCTCGCGGACCCCATTCCATTCTACCTTGGAACCATCCAACTACTTTGCCTTGAGCTATGTAATCTGCTACTATATTACACAATTCTTCAAAGTTATCAAAGTACTTATACTTCGCTTTATATTTATTTGCTACACGTTTTATTTCTAATTCGCCATATTCCGGTCCAAGATAACAACCCTGCATTTTATCAAAGTCCTGAATTACCCTTGGCTTTCCGTAGTACATATGATATACAGCGTATGCGGCACCTAAAGCACCGCCTGCATCTCCTGCAGCAGGTTGCACCCAAATGTCTTCAAATATACCTTCTCTAAGTAATCTTGAATTTGCTACACAGTTTAGAGCAACTCCTCCTGCCATAGTTAAATACTTTGATCCAGTTAACTTTTTTGCATACCTTGCCATTCTTATTATAATGTCCTCAGTAACTTTTTGTATTGCGTATGCAAGATCACAATGATGTGCTTTAATTTCGCTTTCTGGTTCCCTTTTTGGAAAACCGAAAAGCTCTTCCCACTTATCATCTTTTATCATCTTAAGTCCTGTGCAATAATCAAAATAGTCCTGATTTAAAAATATAGAGCCGTCTTCCTTCACATCTACTAAGTTATCATAAATTAAGGATATAAACTTCTTTACTCGTTCTGAATCTGGGTCTCCGTATGGGGCTAGTCCCATAAGCTTATACTCACCAGAATTAACCTTGAACCCTAAAAAATATGTAAAAGCTGAGTATAGAAGACCTACTGAATGAGGAAATCTCAACTCTTTTAGCAGTTCAATTTTATTGTCTATTCCAATTCCAATGGAAGCAGTAGCCCACTCCCCAACGCCGTCTATAGTTAAGATAGCTGCTTCCTTATACGGTGATGGAAAAAAGGCACTTGCTGCATGAGAGAGATGATGTTCAGAGAATAATAAGTTTAATTTCTTTTTGTTTACAGGTTCAATTTTAGACAGTTCATCCAACAAAATTTTTTTGAGAAACAGTTTTTCCTTTATCCAAACATGCATTGACGAAAGAAATGATTTTATCCCCTTGGGTGCATATACATAGTAAGTTTCTATTAATCTTTCAAATTTGGTAAAAGGTTTTTCGTAAAAAACTATAGCATCCAACTCATTCAACGAAACTCCACCATATTCTAAACAAAATTTAATGGCGTTTATAGGAAAGGAGGGATCATGCTTTTTTCTGGTAAATCTTTCTTCCTGAGCTGCAGCTACGATAAAGTCATCTTTCAACAAAACTGCGGCTGAGTCGTGATAAAAGGCAGAAATCCCTAATATATACATTCTTTTCCTCCCGTCACCACTGCTTTTCATAGAATTCTTTGCTGTAATTCTTGTTTATATCAGTGAAATATGAAGGGGCACTGTTATCATTAAAATAGGCGACTATCTTTCTATTAGACAATCTAAATAGAAAAGCTATCGGAGTAAGTACAAAATAAAATGTTATTGTTAGTAGAATTTTTGCGTTAATTGTCCCTACAAATAATAAGATTTGGAGTAGCCTCGATGCTATAGTTTTACTTATACTTTCACTCATTAAAATTATAGCAATTATCACCATCGGTATATATAAAAGCGCATCTATCTTAAAAACCAAAAACAACACTATAAATATTAAAGATATACTGTTCAAGAACCTAATTGCTTCCTTTGTCTCCATTGTAAGTTCCTCCTTTTAAAAAGTATTCTTTAATTATAAACTCGGCAAGTTTTTGGGCATAAATATCATTGACCTCAGCCGAGGGGTGGCCATCAAGTACATTTACAGCCAGTGGTTTATCGTGAAGTTTCTCTGCTATTTCCTTTTCGAAATCGACTGTCTTAAACCCTATTTTGGAAGCTGTATCTTCTGCTTGATGATACCATTTTAGATATAGCTTTAGCATATTATCTGGATTTCTGTAATCTGTAGGTTTATCAGTATATACTCCCTGATTAAGCACTGCAAAGATCGGGGAAGGCAGTCCCTTTCTATTACACATGTCTCTTATGTCCTTAAGGGCTTCCTCAAAGTCTTTCCACTCCTTAGAATTCTTTTCGTAAACCCTATCAAGGGCTACATACCAAGGAGGAATTACTCCTAACTTCTCAAGAGTTGTATAGAACCCTTTTTCTATGAATGTAGCCGTAAGCTCTAAATTTAATCTCCTAAAGACACGCTTAATAGGATCTAAGAAAAACTTTGCATATTTATCAACCCTATCCCTTTCTATGCTCCAGTCTTGTGATTTAGGCTGAGGGTCGTTCAAACAAAAACCTACTATGACCAAATCAGGATTAACTAAATCTATGAATTTCCTTAGAATATCTCTCTCAACTGTAGTAGGTCCTCCGGGGATACCAAAGTTTAAAACCTCTATTCTTTTTGGAAATTTTCCCTTAAGTTTTTCGTTTAAATATTTTTCTAACCTATTAGTATACCTTTCCTCTACCGCAAGACCAGCACCCCAAGTTAAAGAATCCCCTAAAACCATTATTCTAAAAACATTATCAGGCTTTGGAATAGCAAATTCTCTTTCTCTAAAGCCGAAACGGTTATTTACCACCGGATTACCCCAAGTATACAATATCGCTGAGGATTTTTCTTTATGATTACAACGTTTGTAGAGACCGGTATAATCATCACAAGGAAGCTTAGGAAGGCTTCTATAAAGGAAGAGTTCAAACCCGTATAACACTAGAAGCACTAAAATGATGTTTACAACAACCACTTTCCAGATTTTCTTCATCCTAGGACCTCCTTCCATTCTTCCACAATCTTTTCAATCCTAAAATTTTCAACCCTTTACTGAGGCTGTTCTAAAGATCTACCATAGCCCTTAAGCATAGCTATAATGCAAGATACCAAACAAAAATGACA
>JAEMPM010000074.1 GCA_022759285.1 Thermocrinis sp. | reverse complement strand
TTATTTTATAGGAGATAATACTCCAATTCCTTCCTTATCCTTTCTAACTCTCCCTTTACGGTAGGATGGTCTTGGTCCAACCAACCCTCCAAATACCACTTATAATAGGGTGTGTTTATTATGTTCCAACCAGCCCTCTTTAGTTTTTCTATTCTTTCCACGTGCCAGTCCGCATAGCTATGCAGACCATCCCCCTCAAAGTGATGAGGACCATCAACCTCTAAAGCAACAAATTTTTTATTGTTTTTGTTGTAAAGAACAAAGTCCAACCTATAACCACAGGTCTTATATTGATTGTATATGTCAATGTCTACCCCATATTCTCGCTTTAAGCTTTCTTTCAATGGTACTAAACACCTTTCATAAACAAACTCTTCAAGCTCCGATTCAAATTTAGACCGACTAAAGTAGAGATTGTCCTCCTCCAGGGCAATATTTGGTTTTTCTTCACTAAAGTGGGCTATGTATCTTTTAGTTAAATCAAAGTTTTCTGGCAACCCTCCATAAACTAAAAAGGTAAAATACTTAGCCCTACTGGTTGCCACATTAAACCTGTTTTTGTTCTCGTAGTGGTTTTTACTCCTACTGCTTGCCTTATCCAGTGCCATTGAAATTATTACCACATCAAACTCATGGCCCTGAAGTTCCTCTGGAGTGCCTGCATAAACTCTTTCTCCAATTCCTTCTTCAAAAAGTCTTATTCTTATGTTTTCCGATTGTTCTCTTGTAAAGCAAACAACCCCTATAGTGAATTCTTCCGGGACATAATCAGGCAATTGAACATCCTGATATGCCCTTGAACTTAGAAGGCTCTTTATGATCTCAAAAACTTTGTCCACCTCTTCTATAACAACTTTTGAACTTCCATATCTACGTCCTCCTGTTTCTATGTATTTGAAGCTTTTATAAAGCTCATACTCGGGTTTCTCTGTCATTACGGAGAGTTTGTTTTCATAAAATTCTCTGTTAGTGAACCTTGCGAGAGAAGGAACGGATCTGAAATGTTCGTCCAACATTACCTCAGGTATTCCGAAATTATTTTCCCTCAAAAAGTCAAGGATAGATGCCTTGGTAAGGGTTATTCTCTTTTCCTTTGCTTCTTCATAACTCAGGTTTGCAGGCTTGTATTTTTCCCAAGTGTATGAATCAAGCTTGTTGCTTATCTCAAACCCAAGCCCAGTGGACTCAAGGCTTAACTGTTTGTGGTCTCCAACAACACAAATCCTCTTTGCCCTGTAAAAAACAGGGAGAACCTGTGCAAGATTTACCTGAGAAGATTCATCAACTACTACCAGATCAAACAGTTCAGGCTCCATAGGGAGTATTCTATCCACATTGGGAATATCTACGATCCAGATGTTGAAAACTTCTAACAGATTAGCCCAATTTACATTATCCTTTGCTTTTTTTATCCTATCAACCTTTTGATAATGCAAAATCTGTTTAAAAGTGTTTAAGTCAGTTAGGTATTCTCTTGCATTTTCAAATATCCTTTTCTGGTTAAGCAGTCTTAAATATTCTTGTGCATCTTCCATTATTTGCTTACGGCGTATCTCAAGTTCTTCCTTCAGCTCATTTGGGTCAGTTTTAGTTTGGATTTTACTACGAACACTAACTAATTTTTTGTAATTGGCAAGGATATTTCTAAGTTTGGCTAAGTAATCAGACAACGGCTTCTTCATTAACAGATTGCTATCCACATCTTTATCAATCTTTTTGATTTCCTTTATAAGGAATTTCTTTCTTATTAGCAAAAGCCTTGTGTTTCCGTAGTTTTCCAGTATTTCAAAAGTCCTGTAGTTTACCCTTAAAAAGTCATCACTTAAATTTCCGCTATACACCTTCAGTTTTTTGGTTATTTCATAAAAGCTTTTGTTGAATAGTTCCAACTCCCTTGCTAAATCCTGTTTGATATCCGAAAACTCATAGTTTAAACTCAATACCCCCTTGTATTGCTCAACCCTTTTCTTATACTCCTCTATACTTGACTTGAGTTTTCGTTCTAAGTTCCTTAACCGGGTTTGAAGATTAAGCGGTTCATATCCATGAACATTATACGATGTTAGCTTGGAAATGTATTCTTTAAGCTTTCCTCTGTAATCATCATGGTAATAAACAAATGGCAGATAATCGTCTCCCTTCCCAAGCTTTTCCGTTAGCTTTTCATATAAGACCTTTATGGCGGGGGCTTTTTGGGAAACGATTAAAACTTTGTAGCCTTTAAGAATGCCCAAGAGTGCCAAAGCCGCTATAACATGGCTTTTACCAGTGCCGGGCGGTCCTTGAATGTAAGAAATCTCATAGCGAATGGCATTCTCCAACCCCTCTTTTTGCTTTTTAGAAAGATATATCGGCAAGTAATATTCCAAATCTCCCAGCCTAAAGTTTTCTATTTCCTGTATCCTTTCTGATTTGGAAGAGAATACCGCACTAAATAGTCTTTCTAAAGCCCTGTTTGTGAAACTTTTGTTTTCTTCAATTTCCTCTATCATAAGCCTTAAAGAATTGTATGTAGAGATCTCTGACGGAAAATTGGAAAGGAAAATATAGCATAAATCCGCATAAAACGTATCCTCTATGCTTCTCAGGTAGTCTATATCTTTTTGACCTTCTTCAAGTTCATGGTTCTTTATTATTTTCACTTCAAGCTCTGGTTTAAACACTTCTTTTATTTTGGGAATGTATTCAATAGCTATGTTTCTCAGTTCTCTTATTGACTCAACTTCTTCCATCTTCTCTTCAATTTCCTTTATAAGTTCCACACGCTCCAGATGTTTTTCGGATAAAGAGTTATCCTCCTCGTCATCGGGAGAAAGTTTTACAAATAGGTCATAGTTTAAAAAAGTTTGTCCCAAGCTTACAGATTTGGGATTGCTTAGGTCATCTACTTCTAAATTAACTACAAAAAGAGGGGCAAAAATTTTTAGTCTTTTTTGCCTTTTCGTCGGCTTATCGTTCTCAATTTCAGAATGTTTAAAAAGCCCTACTCCTAAGAAAAGGGCCTTACCGGACCTTAACTGATTTGTCCTACTGTTAATGAAAAGCTTCAGATTTTTCCTGTCTGCAAGTTCTACCTCCTTTTCTATGTGCCAATCTTCTTCAATAAACAAAAAGTCCAACTCTTGCTTCTTTCTTCCTCTTTTGCCCTCAATGTAAGAGAAATCAACCTTTGTGCCTATCTTTCGGCTTAGCTCTTTCAGGTATTTCAGATACTTTAGAACATCGTCTATGTTGATCATATCTTTAGCTCACTTTCGTCAAGGATAGGTTCCATTAGAAGCTTAGCTATACGGTCTATACGTTCCTGTGTTTGCTGTTCTAATTGTTTCATTTCTGCATTCAACTTTTCTATCTTTTCCCTTGTTTTCTCTACCTCCTGTGAAAGCTTGTCCATCTTTTTATCAAGCTCCAATATTAAACGTACCTTAATATCATTCACTTCCTGCAAAAGTTCCGTCAGTTTCTTGTCAAAGTTCTGCTGTATATGAATTAGGTTTTCTTCTATTTCCTTTACACCCTCCACTTCTTGCGAAAGCCTGCTTACTTTTTTATCAAGGTCTAATATTAAACGTCCTTTAATATCATTTACTTCCTGTAAAAGATCCATCAGTTTATTGCCAAAGTTCCGTTGCATATGGGTTAGGCTTTCCCTTAAATCCTTTACTTGCTGTGCAAGTTCGTCAGCATTCTTATTCGCTTTAATATCATCTACTTCCTGTAAGAGTTCAACCATCCTTTTATCAAAATCTTGTTTTATATGAAATAGACTTTCCTTTACACCTTTCACTTCCTGCGAAAGCTCGACTACTTTTTTATCAACGTCCGATTTTACGTAAAACAGCAGTGCCAAATTGGCTGTTAAAAGTCCTATGAGCACTAGAATCCACAAATCCCCCTGCATGGTCATCTTTTAAACCTCCAACCGTTTTATCTTAACACACATCTTAGGTGAAAAATTACCTCCATATTTGAGGCTTTCTGAAAAAGCTATAGCCTATAGCGTAGC
>JAEMPM010000093.1 GCA_022759285.1 Thermocrinis sp. | reverse complement strand
CCGTAGATGTCGTTGGCAACTATTACAGGAAAATCTTCCACAACAAGCCTTCTTATGGCTTCCGTGCCAAGGTCCTCATAGGCTATTACCTCGGAGGATTTTATTGCCCTTGCCAAAAGGACTGCTACTCCACCCACCGCCGCAAAATAAACCGCCTTATATTTGACCAAAAGCTCCTTCACCTGAGGACTTCTATAACCTTTACCTATCATACCCTTTAGACCCAGTTTTAGAAGAGGTTCCACGTACTTGTCCATCCTTATAGCGGTGGTAGGTCCAGCAGAGCCTATTACCTGTCCAGGCTTTGGTGGAGTAGGCCCCACATAGTATATGATCTGTCCCTTTAGATCAAAGGGTGGTGGCTCTCCCCTCTGCAGGGCTTCTACCATTCTCTTGTGTGCCGCATCCCGGGCAGTGTATATGACACCATTTATGAGTACCCTGTCCCCTGCCCTGAGACGTTCTACGGTTTCATCTGTTAAAGGCGTCTCAATTCTTATCATGTGGTATAATTTTAATACCAAAGAGGCCCGGTAGCTCAGTTGGTAGAGCACCCGGCTGAAAACCGGGGTGTCGGCGGTTCGAGTCCGCCCTGGGCCACTTTGCATGCTGAAGCATAAATTTATTCTTTATGCTCAAAGAAAAGAACGCCTACTACTCCTTAAAGGACTATTTAAAGGAAAAGTACGGCAAAAGAGTTCAGAAGATCACCGTAGCTTTACCTTTTACCTGTCCTAATATAGACGGTACGAAGTCTGTAGGAGGTTGCACCTACTGCTTTTCTGGTACAAGGCCAGCTCACCTCAGCCCCAGCGTGCCACTGAAAAAACAGATAGAGGAGGGTATACTACGGGCAAAAGAAAGGTATGGCAAGAATATACTCTTTTTTGTTTATTATCAGTCCTACTCTAATACCTACGGAGAGAGGGATTACCTAAAGAGTATTTACGACACCGCCTTAGAGTTTGACGAGGTGGTAGGGATTGATGTGGGAACAAGACCCGATTGTGCCCCAGAGTGGGTATTGGACCTTTTGGAAAGCTACACCCAAAAAGGTTTAGAGGTGTGGGTGGAGTATGGACTTCAGTCCGCCAACTTTACCACCCTCAGAAGGATCAACAGGGCGCACGGAGTTTCAGACTTTGTGGATGCGGTCTTGAGGACCAAAAGGAGAAACTTAAAAGTTTGTACCCATGTGATACTGGGACTTCCCGGAGAGGACGAAGAGGATATGTTAGAAACCGGGAAGCTACTATGTGCCCTACCTATAGACGGCGTTAAAATACACCCGCTTCATGTTATAAAAGGAACCAAGATGGCACAGCAGTATTTAAACGGAGAATTTGAGGTTTTGAGCCTTCAGGAGTATGCAAAAAGGGCGGTGGATCTAATAGAGATCCTACCTCCTAATGTGGTGATCCACAGGCTAACGGGAGAGGTGGAGGAAGACAGGCTCATAGCACCAGATTACTGCACCTACAGGAAAAAATCGGAGGTCCTTCAGGCTATCCAGAGAGAAATGGAAAGTAGAGGTAGCTATCAGGGCTGTAAATCTCCCTTCAACCGATGAGCAAGGAACACTGGGCTTTGATCGCACTTTTGGTTAATCTACTGCAGTCTCTTGCTAAGTTTATAGGCGGTGTTTTATCCGGTAGTTTGTCCTTGATCGGGGAATCGGTTCATTCCCTTTCAGATTCCTTTGCCTCCGTGATCACATACATCTCCATAAAGTTCTCTAACAAAAAGAACGAGAGATTTCCTTACGGACTTTACAAGTTAGAAAACTTGGCTTCTGTGATGATTTCTTTCTTTTTATTTTTGACGAGCTACGAGATAATAAAGAGGGCTTTTTCCGAAAGGGTGGAGATAAAGGAAGAGTTTTGGGGCATTGGTGCGGGTGTTGTGGTCTTTTCTCTCTTTAGCTCCCTTAGCCTTTCTATGCTGGAAAGGTGGGCAGGCAAAAGGTACAACTCTCCAGCCCTCATAGCAGACTCCTATCACACCCTAACGGATGCCTTTGGCTCCTTTTTGGTACTTTTGAGCTTTGTAAGTGCTAAGCTTGGGTATCAGTTGGACAGATACTTTGCGATGGCTATGAGCCTTTTGATCCTTTGGACTGCCATAAGCATACTCAAAAGGGAGTTTGCGGTACTTTTGGATGTTTCTGCCGATAAAAAGACCTTAGAGAAAATAAGGCAGATCATACTGGATTTTGAAAACATAAAGGAAATAAAACATCTTTATGTTAGGTCCTCTGGCGGAAGGCTCTTTGCGGATATTACGGTAGCTATAGAGGGTTGGAACTTCCACCACATCCATCAAACGGTGGATACTTTGGAAGAAAGGCTAAAGAGGGAGATCCCTGAGCTGGAGATGGTCTTTATCCATTACGAGCCGGTGGGAGGAATGAAGCCAAAGGTGGGCGTGCTTTTGGACGAAGAGCAGAAAGTTTCTTCCCACTTTGAAAATGCCAAATACTTGGCCATGTTTTCCAACGGGAAGATGGAGCTTTTAAAGGAGATCTCCGGCAGTGAGAGGGAAATATCTCAGATATTGGCAGAAAGCGGAGTGAACATTGTAGTATGTGGGTGGCATCCAGAAGATCAAGCTGCTAGGCTTAACCTGAGCAGAGCGGGTATATTTGTGTGGGAAACAGAGGAAAAAAACCCATACATAGCCCTCTCTCAAATAGCCAAATGCATAAAGGAGTGTAAAGATGGATGAAATTTTTTTGAAGGACGAACAAGAGACTATAAACTTTGGAAGAGAGTTTGCCAAAAGACTAAAGGGGGATGAAGTAATATGCCTCCTTGGAGACTTGGGGTCAGGTAAAACCACCTTTGTGAAAGGTTTGGCAGAGGGTTTAGGAATAAGGGAAGGTTATCAGGTTAGAAGTCCCACATTTACAATCGTCAATGAGTATCCCACCCAAAGGGGAAAGTTAATACACATAGACCTGTACAGGGTGGATGACTTTGACGTGGAACAGTTTGTGGGAGAAGGTATAGTAGTGGTGGAATGGGCAAGAAACTTAGAGCTTTGCGACTGTATTATTGAGTTTTTGTTTGATGGGGAGGGAAGAAGGGTAGTGCTAAAATTTAACAAAAAGGAGGTACGCTATGGACTTTCTTGGTAGAGATCAATCACCCCTTACGCAGGAAGAGTGGTCCGCATTAGAGGAAGCGGTTATAAGGGTGGCAAAGAGTACACTAGTTTGCAGAAGATTTATGCCTGTTGTTGGTCCCATAGGTGCAGGGCATCAGGTTATATCTTACGATGTATTTCTTGGAGTGGAGCCTGGTAGCTGTGAGGTGAGGCCTGGAGAGGAAGCTCAAACCTGCGAGCCAGTTAGGGTAGGTAAAAGAATACATATAGTTCTCCCCACCATCTATAAACCTTTCTCCATAAGCTGGAGGGACCTTGAATATTGGAGGCAGTTTAATCTACCCATAGATACATCCACTGCGTCCGTCGCGGCCTTTGCCACCGCAGTGGCAGAAGACACACTTATAATACACGGCAACAAAAAGTTAGGCATAGAAGGGCTCTTGACGGTAGAGGGAAGGCAAAGCATCTCAATGAGCGATTGGGATGTGATGGGAAATGCCTTTAACGATGTGTTTTTGGGTGTAGCAAAGCTCACCGAAAGCGGATTTTTTGGTCCATACCATCTTCTTTTGAATCCAAAGGATTACTTAAAGCTAAACCGTGTTTATCACAACACAGGGCTCCTTGAGATAGAGCAGATAAAGAAAATAGTCAGTGAAGTTCACACCTCTCCCATAGTGCCAGAGGGGAAGGCTATACTTGTCTCCGCTGGGCCTCAGAACATGGACATAGTGGTAGCTCTTGATATGTCTCTTGCCTACGTGGAGACCACCAACATGGTTCATGAATTCAGGGTAATGGAGATTTTGGCACCAAGGATAAAACGTCCGGGTGCTATCCTAGTTATTGGTAAGTAATTGCTTTCCAGAGGACTTCTGCCAACTCCTCCTCCAAGCCTGCCTCCCTTTCTATTATTCCAGCCT
>JAEMPM010000014.1 GCA_022759285.1 Thermocrinis sp. | reverse complement strand
GTTCCTAATGTACCGTGTGGAGTTAAAAGTTTGCAAACTCCTTGCCTGTGCTATTCTTTGGAACTTCTACGTGCTTGCAACTTATTTACTTTTGTTATTTCTGTCTTGGGTAGATTTTTAAAACAGCCACGAAGTTAAACCTGTGAAGAGGCGAAAACCTCTGTGAAACAAGAAGCTCCATCTTCTATAAGGTGGAGCAGTTTACCCTACCAGGTACATGGTTTCCGCTTCCACCGCCTTTTTGCCATCTTCTAGGATCATATCCCTGTAAGATTTGCCTGCAGGCACCATAGGAAGAACGTTTTCCTCCCTATCTACCACAAAGTCAAGGACTACTGGTTTGTCTTGGATCTTCAGGGCTTCCTCTATTATTTCCCTTACTTCTTTAGGTTTTTCTGCCCTGAAACCTACCGCACCACAGGCTTCCGCCAATTTTACAAAGTCCGGCTGAACGCTCAGGTCCACCTCCGCATATCTTTTGTCATAAAAGAGCTCTTGCCATTGACGAACCATTCCCAAGTACGCGTTGTTTATTATGGCGATCTTTACAGGTACCTTATACTGCACTGCGGTAATGAGCTCTTGCATCGTCATAACAAAAGAACCATCCCCATCTATAGCAAACACCTCTTTTTCTGGTCTTCCGATCTTTGCTCCAATGGCGGCAGGCAAGCCAAAGCCCATTGTTCCAAGTCCTCCGGAGTTTATAAACTGCCTTGGGAATTTGTACTTATAGAACATGGCCGCCCACATTTGATGCTGACCCACGCCTGCGGTAATTATGGCATCTCCCTTTGTAGCTTCCCATATTTGCTCCACCACGTACTGAGGCTTTATAACGCTGTCAGAATTTCTGTATCTCAAAGGATAGTTCTTTTTCCAACTTTCTATGCGCTCTATCCACTCCTGTCTTTCTTTGGGGAAGAGGATCTTTGCGCCTTCCTTTTTCAGCTCCTCTATAAGCTTTCTGAGGACTATTTTCACATCTCCCACTATGGGTACATCCACCGTTATGTTCTTGGATATGGATGCAGGGTCTATGTCTATATGTATGATCTGGGCTTGAGGTGCGAACTCCTCTATCTTTCCTGTAACCCTGTCGTCAAAACGGGCACCTACTGCGATCAAGAGGTCACAGTTATAAACAGCCATGTTTGCATAGTAAGTGCCGTGCATTCCCAACATATGCAGAGCCAATGGATGGTCTTCGGGGAAGGCACCCTTACCCATATTGGTGGTGGTAACGGGTATTTTCATGAGTTCTGCCAACTCCACCAGTTCCTTCTGTGCCTCCGACTGAACTGCTCCACCGCCCACATACAACACTGGCCTTTTTGCAGACATTATTAGCTTTGCAGCCTTTTTAATTTGTTGAGGATTGCCTTCCACGTGGGGCTTGTAGCCGGGGAGGGATTCTCTTACCTCCTCATCCGTTGGAATGGAAACATCTGAGAGCTTTTGAGTTATGTCTTTTGGAATATCTATGAGCACAGGTCCCGGTCTTCCTGTAGATGCTATGTAAAAAGCCTGCCTTATTATGAGGGGAAGGTCTTCTATACGCCTTACTAAGAAATTATGCTTAGTTATGGGTCTGGTAATTCCTACTATATCCACCTCTTGAAAGGCATCGTTGCCTATCAAATGGGTAGGAACCTGTCCGGTGATGAAAACCACAGGTACTGAATCCATGTATGCATCTGCAATGGCAGTTACCAGGTTAGTAGCACCAGGTCCAGAGGTCACCATGGCAACACCCACCTTTCCAGTAGCCCTTGCGTAACCCTCTGCCATATGCCCCGCACCCTGTTCGTGTCTTGCCAAAATATGCTTTATTCCACCATGCCTGTAAAGGGCGTCATAAACCTCCATTATGGCACCACCGGGTATGCCAAAGATGACCTCCACCCCTTCTTTTTTTAGGGTTTCTATAATGATGTCCGCACCCTTTCTTAGCATAGGACCACCTCCATAGTTTTTAGGCTTCCAAAATCCATTCTCCCCTAACGTCTTTATAGACTTCCTTTTTCCAAATTGGTGCTCTTTTTTTTACCTCATCTGCCACGTACCTACAGGCAGAAAAGGTCTCTTCTCTATGCCTACCGTAGGCTACCACCAAGAAAGATGGCTCACCCACCTTAACCACACCAAGCCTATGATGTATAAAAACCTCCTTTATGGGAAACTTGGCTAAAGCTTCCTGCCTTATCTCCTCCATTACCTTTATTGCCATCTCTGGGACTGCCTCGTAATGAAGCTCTTGCACCCCATCATCCTCCCGGCCTATGCCTAGGAAAACCACGCTGGCACCACAGTCCTCCGGAGGCTGATAAAAGGACAGTACACGTTCCACCCCTAACCATTCCACACCTAAATACACTTTTGGAACCATAGAAGTTAAATATATAAACTACCTTCTGTATATTGCAATATTTTTTAAATGGTCCTTGTAATTGGAACTAAAAGCATGTCTACCATTGCCCATAGACACAAAGTAAAGGTAATTGGTTTCAGCGGGATTCAAAACAGCCTCCAAGGATTGAAGGCTTGGGTTGCATATGGGGGACGGGGGAAGTCCCTTGTGGTAATAGGTGTTATAAGGGTCATCCAATTGCAAATGTTTCCTGGTTAAGACACCCTTCCACTCTCCCCTTCTTTTTAGGGCATATATGACGGTAGGATCTATCTGAAGGGGCATTCCTAACTTTATCCTGTTTAGAATTACCGAGGCGATGATGGGTCTCTCCTCCGGCACCGCAGTTTCCTTTTCCACCATAGAGGCAATTATTACCCACTCTTCAAGGGTTAGCCCTTTCTCTTCTAACTTCGGCCTGAGGTGTTCTGTCCTCTTGAAGAAGTTTTTAAACATAACATCCACCACCTGTAGAGGATGAGTATTTTTTGAAAAGTAGTAAGTATCTGGGAACAGAAAACCTTCCATGGTGTAGGTTCTGAGCCTATATCTTTTAGCGGTTTCTGGGGAGTTGGCTACTCTCAAAAAGTCTTCCCTTTTGCAGATGGAGTATTCCTCCAAAAGAGCTGCTATATCGTACAAGTCAAAGCCTTCCGGCACGGTGATTTTGTAAAGCTTTTTTTGCCCTCGGTGGATTTTTAGATAAGCGTCCCAAGGGAAGACCCAACCCTTGAACTCATACTCTCCTGCCTCTAACTTTCCCCTAACTAAAGAGTGGATAACAATAAAAGATACAGGGCTTCTTATCACACCTTCCCTGTAAAGCAAAAGGGCAATATCTAAGCTGGTTTTCCCGTAGGGAATCTCCACTGTTTTCTCGGTTTTGACAGGAAAAAAGGAATAGACAAGAAAGACAAAGGTCAAACCGAGAACAGCCAAAAGCTTTATCATAAGCTATCAAAAAACTCAATGAGCATTACATAAGCTGAAAGTGAATCCTTCAGTTCTTTTTTCTTACGAGAATCCTCCACTAGCCTAAGGGCTTCTTCTGTAGTGTATCTTTCGTCCCAAAAGTCAAGGGATACACCCTCCGGGAGCATTGACTCCAGTTCCTTTGCAAACTTTCTAACTTCCAGAGCCCTTTGCCCTTCCTTCCCGCTGGGCGTTAGAGGAAGCCCCAAAAGGACAAGGTTTACTCCATACTCTTGGATTATGGAAAGGATAGAACTATAAACTCCCTCTCTATTGGCAAGAGGTTTCAATGGGATGGCCAGCTTTAGGGATGTGTCCCCTAAGGCAAGTCCTATTTTCTTTGTACCCCAATCTATAGCCAGAACTTTCAACCGGTCCTGAGGCCCACCAGCTTGTAAAGAAGACAAAAGCCCGTTATTGCGGTTCCTATAAGTACCAGCCCTATTATACCCAAGATCCACCATAAGCCACCCTTGGTAAAGGCAAGGAGAATAAGTATTAGCCCTATTATTACCCTTATTGCCTTGTCCCAGGTAGCAAGGTTCTTTTCCATAGCAAACCTCTATTTTTACATAGGCACGGGCGGACTCGAACCGCCGACCTCCGCCTTGTAAGGGCGGCGCTCTTCCATCTGAGCTACGCGCCTTTCCCAGCTTAATGCTTAATATAATAACACAGAAATGAAAAAAGTTATAGTCATAGGTGCAGGTTT
>JAEMPM010000059.1 GCA_022759285.1 Thermocrinis sp. | reverse complement strand
GGGGAGAAGATATTTGATGTTTTTAAGGAGTTTGCCCTTTTCAAGGCATTCTTCTAAAGTCGCGGGGAAGGGAGCTAACTTTATCTCCCCACCACGGACAGATGAGTCCCTTTCGTAGGCAGCAACGATACCCTTTTCTTTGAGGACTGAGATAAGATGAAGAAGGAGCTGATACTCAAGGCCATGGTTAAAAGGAATTTCAAATTCCGCCCCAAGCATGGGACTGCTATAGCTTCTTCTGTCGTGGGAGTAGATGCCCATTTGGTCAGGAAGTGCGTTTAAGACCTTATAAAGCCCACCCAAAAACTCTATGAGTTCTCTCCCATCCAGAACTTTATCAAGCTTCCATAAAGGCAGATGATAGGGGAATTCTTCTTTTGGAGAGAACTCTTCCCTCAGGGTTTGGTGCACAAACCTTATGTGTTTACACCAAGTCCCTGTGCCTGCCCTTCTGTGGGTAAAATCAGGACAATTGCATTCCGCACTGCCGTCCTCAAGGATGCGGACTGTGTAGATAAATCCGCTTTCTTCATTGTAGACTCTCACCTTGTCAGGGCTGAACCTTATTATCCTTCCCCGGACAGTCTTTTCAGAACTGCCTTCAGGGACATCTCTCAGGAGGAACTGTCTAAGCGTATAAAACTTAGTAATGTCCCCCCTGAGAAACTCAAGAACAGTCCTTGCATCTGCTGGATGCAGTTCTCTGTCTACACCCAGCACAAGAAACTCTCCAAATAGCTGAGGGATGACTTGGAAGACCTCTCCATTTCTTTTTTCAAAAGCCAACACGGTTGGCCTGTTATAAGGAATGTAGGGGGCTAAGCGGGCAAGACAAAGAATAGGAGAAACTCTAAGAGGGTTTAGCTTCACCATAGCTTCCTCCTGTCCCGCACATCCACCCTAAGGTGGCAGGAGATGGCGTGCCCCTTCGGGACATCTTACCGTGGATGACCATCCCCTGGCGGGACTAACAAAAAAGGGGCAGGGCCCCTCACTCAGCGGCCATTGCAGCCGCTAAAAGTCCCAGCTGGGCGAGATACTCCTCTACCCAGCTGACGAACTCTTTCAGAAGGTCTGGAGGGATCACCTCCACCCTCCTGAACCTGTAGGGGATCCCAACCCAGATTTCTGGGATGGCACCCCCTACATAGGGTTCTTTGGGAAACTCTTCCCTCAGAACCCATTCCTCTGGAGCGGTAGGGAGGGCAAAAGCGTCCCCCCTACGCTGTGCAAGGCCGTAGAGAACAAGCCTTACGGGCCTGCCAACACGGAGTTTTCTTAGGGCGTTTTTGAACACAAGCCTTTTGTCGTCATCCCATTCATCACGAAAGGCAAAGAAGATCTTTTGCATATTCCTGACTGGCACAAAGGGGACTATCTCTCCACTTTGCCAACGCTTAGGGAATGATAGAAAATGTTCTACTTCCCATTTGTCCAAGAAGCGGAGGTATTCGCTTGGTTTTACCCTTCCGTCTTCAAGAACCTCGTATTCTATCTCGCCTCTCTTTAGTAGCACTTCCACCAAAGCCTTCACCAGCTTGTATGTGATTCGGAGCATCTTCATGTCTGCGTATATTGAAGCAGGTGGTGTGCGGTATTCCCACCCGTATGACTTCAGTTCGTAAGCTCCAAGTCGGGCGTAGCCTCCCCTTGCCCGTCCTGAGGTGGAGATTACCACACAACCGAGAAAGTCGTCAAGAACCTCTACGAACTTTTCAACCTCTTCCTTTAAAACCCTAACAACCGCTGGGTCATTGGAGCCTACGTGAATATGTCCGCCGAGTGGGAAGGTGTTGCCTTCCACGGACAAGAGAATTCCTTCTCTGCAAACCCTTCGTGCCAATGCCAGGAAGTTCTCAACATATTCCCCTGCTGTCAACGCAGGCTCTGGGCGGAACTCTGCTGTGTGAGAGGCACCGTCTGTCCCGATGGCACCATGAAGCCCACCTTCTCTAAAAATCTGAATTTCGCAGGCGGGAACGAGTTCCCCATCTAAGTAGATTTCAAATTCTGGGTCTCCTCCAATGGTAATGGAGGAGGGTCCAATGAGAGGTAGTTCTGGTTTAGCCCATTCGTAGGCAAGGAGGATTTCCTTTACATCCTCCCAGCGATCTTCCCAAATCTTCTCTGGGACTATCAGGAACTGCCTTTTGGTTCTGACGGTCTCTAAAACCACACCATATGGTCCGAAGGCAAAGTCAAGGTTGCAGTCTTTCCTCTTCGGGAGGTCAAATTTCAAAAGGTAGTCATGAAAAGAACCCTGCCAATCGTCAGGCGGAGACGCCCATTCAAGAACAACCCACCCTAAGTCCATATGGCTGCCAAGATCGTAAAACCTTGTTCCATCCTTCGCCACGAGGATAGTCTTATCGGGCAAGTCCGCATAGTCCCGAAACTCTCCCTCCACATAGCGGAAGGTTCTGAGATACACCCCTTTGTAGAGAACACCGTTTTGAGGGCGGTTGCTTACTACTTTCTTCATGTTTCCCCCGCCCAAGCCAAGCCCTTTTGGCGGAGATGGCGGTGCCCTATGGACACACTTACCTTGGATGACCATCTCCAGAACTTGACCTTGGGCTGACAAATCCAGCTAAAATAACCTCATGAGGGTGTTAAGCTTTTCAACCATTGACAGCCAAGCTATTAACCTCATTAAAGAGGTGGGCTTTTCTAAGGCTTATGAGGTGTTTTACGAAAAGTGGAAAAGAAAGCCTCTTCCTCACTATACCGCTATTGTTATGGCATTGGCGGAGATAACAGGAAGAGAAAAAATCAAAGGGTCTTACAAAGGATACGAAGGTGTTTTCTCAAAGTTTTTGCAACTGCGTAGAAAACGTTTGGATGCACAATTTGAGAAAGACCACTTTTCCGCATATCAGATAAGCGTCCTCTTAAAGGACGCTAAAGAAGAAGAACCAATTTACCTTGCTGAGGTGTTTTTGGCGGGGGTGATACTCAAAGAAAGATACCCCGCAAACTTTCAGTCCCTTGAAAGGTATCTGCTTACTGACGCTACAGTCCACTCAGTTTATATGTTTAAACTTCTTCACTCTCACAAATTTGTTTTACCTCCACCAGATCTGACCTCCAAGCTTATGGCATACTATCACACAACTTTACACCTTCTCCCAGAAAGGGAATGGCTAAAAAAGGAATTGGGAATATAAGCCCCCAAGAGGGGGCAAGACTCAGCACAGCATTGATGCTGTGCTTGGATTTAGGCGGGACAGGGCTTTAGAAAGAGTAGGCAGTAGATGCTTGTCATCCTCTTCAGGTGCTATAGGGTCTAATATCAGAAAGTTCTGTCCCGCCAAAGCGACGACCTCCCCATCCGCTACAACCTGAATAACAGGAAGGCCGTCTTTGTCCTCCACAGGGATGATAAAACCTTCCCGCTGTGGAGGGAGCAAGACCTCAAGGGTATCCACAACCTTGATGCCCTGCACATAGAGTTTGCCCACGGGCACAATCAAAACATTGCCCGGGGACAACTCCTTTACCGATAGGGTATGCATCCCTATCGCAAACGCAGGGGGCTGATAAAACAGCCCCATGGCAAACCTCTGGATTCTGTGAAAGTCCCTGAAGAAATTAAACATGGCTTACCACCTCCACAGAGACAAGTTTTTCTCCCCTTCCAAACCTTTGCGGGAAGGAAAGAAGAATATCCAGCTCCTCTTCAGAGAGGAACCTCAGATACTCCTCTCTTAGAGGATAGCCCTTGTTCGTTCTGTAGGAGAGTTCTCCTTCCCGCAGAAGTTCCTCAATCAGGCTTTTTGCCAACTTATACACTACACGAAGGGTTTCTCCCTCCGTGTAGACGCTTGGCGGGATAACATAGGCTAGCCCATAAGGAGCCAGCCTATACTGGCCAAGACCTGCCAGTTTTTCTTCCCAGCAGGCCCTTCCATACGTGGACAAAAGCAATTTGCCCACAAAATCATCCAGCATCCTCACAATGTCCTGGGCAAATATCCTCAGAACATTGCGGGATGCTCTGTCTTGGGAACCAAAACACATTGTTCCCAAGATGGGATACACCTTGCCCTTTGCGGACAAGGGTTGATCTATGCCCTTTAAAAGGGCATAAAAGTTTTCTACATACTCTTCTGGGCTATTCCCAAAGTCAGGCTCTACTTTGAGAACGCCCGATTCTGCCCTCACGGGAGGCTCCATCCCCTCCTCATGAGGGAAAATGTCCTCGGCAGGAACTACCCTGCCTTTAACCACCACCTCAACCAC
>JAEMPM010000170.1 GCA_022759285.1 Thermocrinis sp. | reverse complement strand
AAAATTGAAACAGCCCACCGAAAGGATACACTAACCCGTATTCAGTTGCCAAGTTGACAAGGGTCCCAATGGAACCCTCAAAAATTTTGTTTTATTATAAACCAGTTTTAGCGGTTGAGGATCTTAACCTTTTGTGTATGTGCTAAAAGATTTTTACCTCTTGACATTTTATAAAAACGTACTAAATTTTATTTACAGAAAACCTATAAAGGAGGTGATAGCCATGAGGAGAGGGCTTTTAGTGTGGCGTCCTTTTGAAGAGCTTGAAAGAATAAGGAGAGATTTTGACAGGCTCATGGAAGAGTTCTTTGCCAAGGATGAGCCTGCGGAAAGGGTTTTTGCCCCCGCGTTGGATATGTATGAAACGGACAACGAGGTAGTGGTAAAGGTAGACCTGCCCGGTGTGAAAAAGGAAGATGTGGAAGTGCTGATAAGGGACAACAACCTCATCGTAAGAGGAGAGAAGAAGGAGGAAAAGGAAGAGAAGACGGAAACCTACCATAGGGTAGAAAGAGTCTATGGAAAGTTTGAGAGGGTGGTGGCACTGCCAGCAGATGTGAAGCTTGAGGGTATAAAGGCAGAATTCAAGGATGGTGTTCTGGAAATAAGGCTTCCCAAGGAAAAGACCTCCAAAGAGGTAAAGATAGAAATTCAATGAGCTCCACTCCCCGCCTCCGCGGGGGCTTATAATTTTCCTTCATGCTAATAATTGCTGGTCCCTGTGTCATAGAAAACGAGGATGTAGTTTTTAGGGTAGCAGAAGAACTCAGCAGGCTCTCCTTGGAGTTTTCTGAGTTTGACTTTTACTTTAAATCCTCCTTTGATAAAGCCAACAGGTCTTCCATAAAATCCTTCAGAGGTCCTGGTTTGGAGGAGGGGCTTAAGGTCCTTGAGAAGGTAAAAAAAGAGTTTGGATTAAAGATTACCACCGATGTGCACGAAACTTGGCAGGTGGAACCTACTGCTCAAGTGGTAGATATGTTGCAGGTTCCCGCCTTTTTGAGTAGGCAGACGGATTTGATTTTAGCCTGTGCTAAGAGTGGAAAGCCTGTGAATGTGAAAAAGGGACAATTTATGGCACCTTGGGATGCAAAGAATGTGGTGGAAAAGTTAAAGGCAGGTGGTGCGGTGGATTATTACATTACGGAGCGTGGCGTATCCTTTGGATACAACAACTTGGTGGTGGATTTCAGGAGTTTGGTGATCATGTCCCAATTCACCAAGGTGATCTTTGATGCCACCCACAGTGTGCAACTGCCGGGTGGTGCTGGCGATAGGTCTTCGGGTCAGAGGGAATTTGTTTTGCCTTTGATAAGGGCAGCGGTAGCTGTGGGATGCGATGGTATCTTTATGGAGGTGCATCCAGACCCAGACCGAGCCCTTTCGGACGGACCAAACATGCTTCCCTTAAAAGACCTGAGAAAAGCCCTTGAGACCATTAGAGTTATAAAGAATGCTGTATCTACCTTATCCTCTGAATCTCCTCTTTTACCTCCAAAGGATACTGCCCACTAAAACAGGCAATGCAAAAGTCCTCTGGGTCTTTCACACAGCTTTTTAGTCCCTCCAAAGATAGATACTTAAGGGAGTCTGCACCTATAAACTCTGCTATCTCTTGGACACTGAACTTTGTAGCTATTAGTTCTTCCTTTGTGGGTGTGTCTATGCCGTAATAACAGGGACCGATAACTGGAGGAGAGGCTATACGCATATGTACCTCTTTTGCCCCTGCCTTTCTTAACATGCTCACGATCTTTTTGGAGGTTGTTCCTCTGACGAGGGAGTCATCTATTACCACCACCCTTTTTCCTTTTAGGACCGCCGGGTTTGGGTTTAACTTCATGAGCACTTTTATGTCCCTTAACTCCTGAGTGGGTTCAATAAAGCTCCTTCCTACGTAGTGGTTTCTGATCAGCCCGAGCTCTAAAGGAATACCCTTTTTCTGAGAGTAGCCCAGTGCTGGCACTACGCCCGAGTCTGGCACAGGCACCACAACATCCGCAATCAGTTCATCCTCCTGTGCCAACACCTCGCCCATTTTCTTTCTTACGTTATAAACCCACTCGTTGAATATGTAGCTTTCTGGCTTTGAAAAATAAACAAACTCAAAGATGCACATAGCCCTCTTTGAGGAACTAAAGGGAAAGTAGCTCCTTATACCGTTCTTGCTTACCACCACTACCTCTCCTGGCCTTACCTCCCTCCAAAATTCCCCAGAGAGAATATCAAAGGCACAGTTCTCAGAAGCAAAGAGTATGGCATCTTTTAACCTTCCCATAAGCAAAGGTCTAAAGCCATATGGGTCCCTTATGGCTATGAGTTGGTCCTTCAAGAGGAAAAGCACACTGTAGGCACCCTGTACCCTTTTTAAAACATAAAAAAAGTATGGTAAAAGCTGTTCATCCTCGGGATGTAGCTTTAAGCCCTCGGGTGTGTATGTTCCTTTGCCAAGGAGGGAAAGGAACAGCTCTGTGTCGGAATCGTACTCAAAACCCACTCCCTCTCGCAAAAGCTCGTCCTTTAGCTCTTTGAAATTTATCAGGTTGCCGTTGTGGACTACTGCTACTTCACCTATGGGTGTTTTTTTTAAAAAAGGTTGGGCGTTGAAGGCTCCAGACCTACCTGCGGTTGCATACCTAACGTGGGCTATGGCAAGGTAACCCTTAGCCTGTTCTAAGTCTTCCTTCTTTATGGCAGATAGCACCAATCCTTCCTTTTTTACTACCTTTATGTTTTCAAAGTCAGAAACCGCAATGCCTACACTCTCTTGCCCCCTATGTTGTAGGGCGTATATACCAAAAAAGGCGTACTTTTCGGCGTTCTCCGCTCCAAAAATTCCAAAAATACCGCACATAGGGATTAATTTAACTCAAAGGTTCAGTTTATCCCAAATAGCATCTATGCGTTTTTTCACTTCCTCCGACATCTCAATAACCTTAGGCCACTGCCTTGTGTAGCCTTCTTCTTTCCACTTAGTTGTTGCGTCTATTATCATCTTTCCACCAAAGCCCACTTCGTTGGTGCTATGGTCCAAAACGTCTATAGGACCCTTTAGAATTAGCACATCCCTTGAAGGATCCACATTGTTGCCCCAAGCCCAAAGCACCTCTCCAAAATCATGAACGTTTATATCCTCATCAAAGACCACCACATGCTTTGTTAGGGACATAAGACCAATCCCGAGCAAGGCATAAGCTACCTTAAAGGCATGCCCAGGATATCTTTTCTTTATAGACACAAAGCAGAAGTTGTGAAAACATCCTTCCGCTGGCAGGTGATAATCCACCACCTCTGGCAGGTTGAACTTGATAAGGGGTAAAAATATCCTTTCCGTTGCCCAGCCGAGGTATTTGTCCTCTTGAGGTGGCTTTCCCACTATGGTAGCCACGTATATGGGGTCCCTTCGGTGGAGTATGGCGGTGATGTGCATTTTGGGGTATTTATCCACCGGGGTGTAAAAGCCCGTGTGGTCTCCAAAGGGTCCCTCATCCACCAATGGCTCCTCTGGGTCCACGTAGCCTTCTATAACGATCTCCGCATGGGCTGGATACTCCAAATCCACCGTTATACCCTTTATGAGCTCCACACCCTCTTCCCTTATTAAACCCGCAAATAGGTATTCATCCACCTCCGGTGGAAGTGGTGCGGAAGCCACATAAGAGAGCACAGGGTCTCCACCGATGGCTATGGCCACCTCCAACTTCTTTTTTAGCCTCTTTGCCTTCCAGTAATGATGGTTCCCGTCCTTGTGGATCTGCCAATGCAGGATAAGCTCGGTGGGAGAGAGCACCTGAATCCTATAAAGCCCCACGTTTCTTATTCCGCTCTCTGGGTCCTTAGTGATCACCTGTCCAAAGGTTATGTATCTTCCGCCGTCTTCAGGCCAGCATTGCAAGATAGGAAACTCAAGGACATCTATCTTTTCCCTCTTTACCACCTCCCGGATGGGACCATCCTTTACCACCTTTGGAAGGGTATCGTTTAGCTTTTTTAGCTCGGGCAGTCTCTTTAGCTTATCCAAAAAAGTATGCGGGACCTCTGGCCTCAAAAGCTTGTATAGCTTCCAACCTATGTCCTCAAGGTTCTCATAACCAAGGGCTAACTTTACTCTTTTTTCAGAGCCCAGCATGTTGGTTAAAACCGGGGTAGAGTAGCCCTTTACCTTTTCAAAGAGCAAAGCCTTCCCGCCTTTGGGCATCTTGGAAACTCGGTCTGTGATCTCGGTGATCTCAAGGATGGGAGAAACCTCCTCCCTTATCCTTGCCAGCTCTCCTTCTTTTTCAAGCCTTTTTA
>JAEMPM010000065.1 GCA_022759285.1 Thermocrinis sp. | reverse complement strand
GGGCGCCCTTGATTGGCAGTTTGAAGAAGAGTATATTGATTAAACAAATGAAGAGCTCTAATGTTACGGAGGTTAAACAATGCCTTGGGCTAAGGAAGAGGATTTTGAGGAACTGAAGAAGAAGTTTAAAGACCTACAGATTGAGGTAAAGCCCACCATTACAAACCTCCACATCCCAAAGAACGAACTCATTGAACTTCTCAAGGACTTAAAACAAATGGGCTATAAGCTTTTTATAGATCACTCGGTGGTGGATTTTCCCGAAAGGTCTCCGAGGTTCCAAGCCTTTTACATACTCTACAATGTGGATGAGCGAAAGAGGGTCGTGGTAAAGACTTGGACAGATGGAACTCTTCCCAGTATTGAAAAGCTTTGGTTTGCAGGCAAGTGGGCTGAAAGGGAATGCTACGATATGTTCGGCATACGGTATGAAGGACACGAAAACTTGGTGCGTGCCTTTATGTGGGAAACTTATCAGCACCACCCACTCAGGAAGGACTTTCCTTTGGAAGGTTATGCCAACGAATACCTTCCATCCCTCAATGAGGTTTTATGGGGTGATAACTTACAGGGGCTTATGAACTACAACCGTATGCATACTCCTGTGCCCACATTGGAAGACCTGGAAATTACAGAAAAGAGAAGATTAAAGAAAAAGGCACAGATAGTTTTGAACTGGGGCCCTTTGCATCCGGGAACACACGGTACAATGTGGTTTCTGTTTGACTTGGAGGGGGAAAGGGTTGTCCAGTGCGACGTGATCTTGGGACAGCTTCACCGGGGTGTGGAAAAGCTGGCGGAGAACGAAATGTACAACCAGTTTCTGGTCTATACGGATCGGATGGATTATATCTCCGCCTTATGCTCCAACCAAGCCTGGGTGGTGGCAGTGGAAAGACTTTTGGGTATAGAGGACTTGGTACCCGAGAAAGCAAAGTACATACGCACCATGATGTCCGAACTGCAGAGGATCAACTCTCATCTTCTTTGGCTTGGGACCTACGCCTTGGATATTGGAGCTTTAACTATATTCTTATATACCTTTAAGGAAAGGGAAAAGATCATGGATATCATAGAGGGCATCACCGGTGCAAGGCTTACCATAAACTACCCAAGGATAGGTGGTGTTAGGATGGATTTGCCGGAGGGTGCCCTTGAGGTTATAAAAGCCTTTGTGAAGAGATTTCCCAAAGAATTGAAAGATTGGGAAACCATACTGAGCAGGAACAGGGTATGGCTAAGAAGAAACGTAGGCGTGGGAATAATAGAGAAGGAGGATGTGTATTATTATGGGCTGACTGGGGCGGTAGCAAGGGCTTCTGGTGTGCCCTACGATATAAGAAAGTTTGAACCTTATGATGCTTACCAATGGGTGGAGTTTGACGTGCCAGTGGGAGAAAATGGTGATGTGTACGACCGCTATTTGGTGCGGTTGGAGGAGATGCGTCAGAGCATCCGGATTATAGAGCAGTGCGTAAGCAAGTTGGAAAAGATGCCTAAATCTGCTCCCTTCTTTGCGGAATCTCCGGATCCTAAGAAGTTAAAGTTGTCCTTAGACGGAATAGGTTTAAAGGTGCCGGAAGGTGAAATCTACTCTTCTGGCGAAAATCCACGGGGAGAACTGGGCTTTTACATATACTCCACTGGTGGCATAAAGCCTTACCGGGTAAAGATAAGGCCAGGCTCTATGTACAACCTGTGCATCTATCCCAAGCTTATGAAGGATAAGGTTATTGCGGATGCGGTTGCCATATTGGCTAGCCTAGACCCAGTTATAGGTGAAATAGACCGCTGATATGATAAACTATTAAGCCCCTTTGGAGGAGCTTATGGAAAACCTTTTTGTTCAGCTATTGGTGATAGGGATAAAAATATTGGTTATATTGGGAGTTGTTTTTGGACTGGGGGCTTATCTTACGTGGGTAGAAAGAAAGGTGGCAGCTCACATCCAAAGAAGACCAGGACCTATGGTGGTGGGATGGCACGGACTCTTGCAACCTTTGGCGGATGGGCTAAAGCTAATTACTAAGGAGGATATATTTCCACGTGCAGGAAACAGGTTTTTATACAACCTGGCCTTGGTGCTTGCCCTTGTGCCTGCGGTCCTCACCTTTGCGGTGGTTCCCTTTGGTCCGGAGTTTGAGGTTTTTGGTGTAAAGGTAAAACCCATATTGACAGACTTGAACGTAGGACTACTTTTGGTCTTTGCCCTCGGTTCCATGGCAGTTTATGCCATAGCCTTGGCAGGTTGGGCATCCAACTCTAAATACGCACTCATTGGCAGTATGAGAAAGGCAGGCATAATAGTTTCTTATGAGGCGGTAATCACCTTTGCGGTTATGGGACCTGTCATTCTTGCAGGTACTCTCTCTACTTACGAGATAGTTCAACAACAGATTAACCATAAGCTTTGGTATATATGGCTTCAGCCCATAGCTTTTGTAGTATATATGTTTGCTATGCTGGCAGAGACGGGAAGGGTTCCCTTTGATATCCAGGAGGCGGAGGCGGAGTTGGTAACAGGTTTTACCGTAGAGTATGGAGGCATAAAGTTTGGTATCTTTCCCTTGGTGGAATGGTATGTGGAAGTGCTTTCTCTGTCTGCCATAGCGGTGGTTCTCTTTTTGGGCGGATGGTCTCCCATAAACATTCCCTTCTTGGGCTTTGTGGACCCGCTGTTTTTCTTGGGACCACTGTCTCCCTTTGTTTGGTTTGTTTTAAAGGTTGCTTTGCTCTTTCTTTTCGTTCTTTGGCTCCATTGGACCTTGCCAAGGTATAGGATAGACCAGATTACAGAGACTGCCTGGAAGGTAATGCTTCCGCTTACTTTTGTAAACTTGATGCTTACTGCAATCCTAGCACCCATTGTATGGAGGTGAGCCGTGATTAAAAAGGTCTTTGAAAAACCACTTTCTTGGCTTGAGAGGATCTTTTTTGTAGACTTTATAAGGGGCCTTTCCGTTACTATAAGACACGCTTTCAGTAAAACAATAACAACCCACTATCCTTACGAAAAGCTAACTCCGCCCAAAAGGTTCAGGGGATTTTTTGGTCATAAGGTGGTGAATGGCAAAGAACCTCAGCCTGCTTTTGACGAGTGGGTAGAGAGGCTTAAGGTTGAAGTGGAACCCGGTAGAAGCAGATGTGTGGTATGTTTGCTGTGCAAAAGGGCTTGCCCTGTTCCTCAGCTTTTTGAGATAGAGGGAGAAAAACTGCCAAACGGCAAGAGAAGGATAAGCGTCTTTAATATGAACATGCTTCTTTGTACTTTTTGTGGTTTTTGCGTGGATGCCTGCCCAGTAGATTGCCTCTTTCAGAGCGACATTCACGAAACTGCCAGCTATAGCAGGAAGGACGCGGTCTTGACCTTGGAGGTGCTGGAGCGTATAGGTAGGGACTGGCAAAGAAGAAGGGAAAAAGAGCCAGACAGAATTTGGATAGATGACGCTCAGAGGATGCGTCTCTGGCACGAAAACGATCTGAAGTTGCCAGAGGTGAAAAAGCAATGATGCAGTGGATTGCCTTTTTGTTTTTTGCCTCTATGACTCTCCTGTCAGCCCTTGGTGTAGTGTTGCTCTCAAACATAATCTATGTGATTCTTTCCTTGCTCTCTACCTTGGTTATGGTGGCGGGTATATTCTTTGTGGCAGGGGCGGAGTTGGTAGGAGCTCTCCAACTTCTCATCTATGCGGTTGCCATAGCAGTTTTTTATGTACTGGTGCTAACCGCGGTACCTTGGGAAAAAGCTCTTAAAAAGGACAGTCATTACCGCGTTGAAGGAGTTTTGACCTTTCCCATACTTTTGGCTTTTTACCTGGAGATCATACTGGTTTTTCTCTTGGGTGTTAGCGTGTCTCCTAAAGGTCAAATAAGGGAGTTCATTCAAAATCTTGGTAGCACACAAGTGGTGGGTTCTATTCTCTTCAGCAAATACTTCTTTGCCTTTGAACTGGTATCCCTGGTGCTTTTGGTGGGTATGATTGGAGCGGTACTTATAGGAAGGAAGGAGGATAAAACCTATGAAGACAGTACCTCTTGAGGCGTACTTAATTCTATCTGTTATTTTGTTTGGACTTGGTGTTTTTGGAATGATCGTCAGAAGAAACTTGGTGGCTATCCTCATGAGCGCGGAGCTTGCCCTGAACGCGGTTAATATTGCCTTCGTTGGTGCTGATAGCCACTTGGGATTGGTGGACGGTCAGATTTTTGCCCTCTTTATCATAGCCCTTGCAGCAGTGGAAGCATCAGTAGGTCTTGGTATAATAGTAGCCATATTTAGGCTAAGAAAGGTAGAATCCAGCGACGAGCTAACAGACATGGGAGGATAATATGGATATTCTTATAGTTCTTCCTCCCCTTCTTGCCTTTTTATTGATAGGACTTTTTGGCAGAAGAGTGGGGGATTTACCTTCAGCC
>JAEMPM010000032.1:2569-4479 GCA_022759285.1 Thermocrinis sp. | reverse complement strand
CCCAGCAAAAGAAGTATTGCTGGAAAAATAATAGTCCCCAGAGGATCTATGTGAGGTATAGGATTTATAGTAAGCCTGCCATACTCTTTAGCGGTGCTATCTCCCATCTTGTAGGCAACCCATCCATGGGCGTATTCATGAAATATAACCGCCATCATAATGGCAGGAATAGCTATAATTATCTCTTGAAGGTTCATGGCTTTTTAATCTTATGCTCAATCTTCATCAAGAATGGTACCTTCCTGTAGGTGGTAATAAGGTCTTTCGTAAGTAGAGTAGTAGTAGGGCGTGTAGGCAAAGAACTCTCCTGCACATGTATCCACTCCTTTAAAAGCGGGAACTATTCCATAAGTCTCCCTTAGCTGTCTTATCTGGTCCTCTGTGGTTTCTCTAAGCCTTGCAATTTCTATATCCGAATAACCAAGCTCTTTTGCCTGTCTTAAAAGTTCCTCGTCCAACACCTCTTCTACTAATCTTTTTTCAAAATCTACCACCTGTTTTAAGTTATACAGGAACCATCTGTCTATGCGGGAAAGCTCATAAAGCTCTTCCACACTCCAGCCCCTTCTGAAGGCTTCCGCCAAGTGCCAAAGCCTGTCTGGGTTGGGTGTCCTTATCATCTTCCTTAACTCCTCATCCGATAGTTTTTGCACATGAGCTAAATATAGCCCATACCTGTCCATTTCCAAGCTTCTTATCGCCTTTAAAAGGGCTTCTTTGAAAGTCCTACCTATAGCCATTACTTCACCCACTGACTTCATCATGGTTGTTAGAGTCCTGTCTGTCTCTGGGAATTTGGCAAAATCAAAGCGTGGGATTTTGACTACCACATAGTCTATGGAAGGCTCAAAGCTGGCAGGTGTGTATTTTGTGATTTCATTTTTAAGCTCATCAAGGGTATAGCCCACCGCCAATTTTGCTGCCACCTTGGCGATGGGAAATCCCGTAGCCTTTGATGCTAAGGCGGAAGACCTTGATACCCTTGGGTTCATTTCTATAACATAGAAATCTCCGTTTTCTGGATTCACCGCAAATTGGATGTTGGAACCCCCCGTATCCACTCCGATCTCTCTCATGATCTCTATACACGCATCCCTGAGAATCTGATACTCCTTGTCTGTAAGGGTTTGGGCGGGTGCAACAGTTATAGAATCTCCCGTATGCACACCCATTGGGTCAAAGTTTTCAATGGAGCAAACGATGATCACATTGTCCTTTTTATCCCTTACCACTTCAAACTCATACTCCTTCCAACCGATCAAAGACTTGTCCAGAAGTACCTGATGAATGGGCGAGGTCTTTAGGGCTATTTCTACCTTTTCTTTGAATTCCTCTATGTTGTATGCAATGGAACCACCGGTTCCACCAAGGGTAAAGGCTGGTCTGAGAATTACCGGAAAGCCTATATCTTTTATAGCTTTGAGTGCCTCCTCCATAGATGATACTACAGCGTTTTCTGGAACTTTCAATCCTATCTTTCTCATAGACTGGGCAAAGAGCTTCCTGTCTTCCCCCTTCTTTATAGCTTGATAGTTTGCCCCTATTAGCCTCACACCGTAGCGCTCAAGAATACCTTCCTCGTACAGCTTTACTGCCAAGTTTAAGGCAACCTGTCCCCCAAGAGTAGGTAGGAGGGCGTCTGGTCTTTCCTTTTTTATGATGGCTTCTAATATATCTAAGGTCAAAGGCTCTATGTAGGTTCTGTCTGCCATGTTTGGATCTGTCATTATTGTTGCTGGGTTTGAGTTGACCAAAATAACCTTGTAGCCCTCCTCCTTTAGGGCTTTGCAAGCTTGTGTGCCCGAATAATCAAACTCCGCCGCCTGCCCTATAACTATAGGTCCAGAGCCTATTATAAGTATGCTTTTTATGGATGTATCCTTTGGCATAGCTTTTTTAGCCTCTCTTAT
>JAEMPM010000032.1:0-2469 GCA_022759285.1 Thermocrinis sp. | reverse complement strand
ACACAAAGATAAAACCCATTTGCGTGCTATTTGAAGGGTTGTCTTGAGAAGGAGCTTTTAACCTTTGAGCGAGCATCGTTAAAAATTATATCATTTGCAGTAAAGATCCAAAACCCTTTCAATTACCTTGCTGGTGGATATATCAAAGGAAAAAGGTATTCTTTCTACCCTTCCGCCATAGGAGAGTACAAAGTCAGCCCCTACTATGCGCTCTAAATCCCAGTCAGCACCTTTTACCAAAACATCCGGCTTTATGGCTTTTATCAGTTCCAAAGGTGTGTCTTCCTCAAAGATCACCACATAATCCACTGGCTTTAGATTATCCAAAAGATAAGCACGCATTTGCTGTGGCAGTATGGGTCTTTTTTCACCCTTTATTCTTCTCACGGAGGCATCCGAGTTGATGCCCACCACTAGAATATCCCCTAAGGATTTCGCCTTGTTCAAATAATCTGCATGTCCCGCGTGGAGTATATCAAAACAACCGTTGGTGAAGACTATTTTCTTTTTTCCCCGGACCCTTTCTAAAAGCTCCAAAAGTTCTTTGAGCTCAACTATCATAGAACCTCAGCACCCTTGTGGTGGTGTATGCATATTCGTATTTTCTGGCAATCCTTTCCCAAGAAAGGTCCTGCGTCGTGGATGGTAAACACAACGGAAAGCTCCTCTAAGTCTGGGTAATAGAAGGACTTATACAATGGCAAAATTTCCGTACGCCAGTTGTGGATATGGATAACGTCCGGCTTTAGCTCCAACTCCCTTATAACCTGAAGGCTTGCCATTAACAGAAAGCCAAACCTCAAGGCGTTATTGTGGTAATCTTCCCTTGGGAGTGCGTAAACATGTCCCCTTCCATAGTAGGGTTTGTAGTCTATGAAAAAATATCTAACATGGTCTAGAATGTCTTCATAAAGGTCAAACTCTCTCCACTGGTAGTCAATGTATACTTTTATGCCTTCCTTTACTTTTCTCTCCAAGCTCCTTTTTAGCTTGGCGTACTTTGGCATTATTACATAAACTGTATACCCAAGCTTTATAAGGGCTTTGGAAAGGGCGTGGATCAAATATGGAGCGCCTTCACTGGCAATCATAACCATCCGCATAGTTTAGCCTTCTATTTTACAATACCTTAAGCCTTTCCAAGGTTATGGCTTTTATTTCTTCAAAAACTTCCTCCTCTGACCTGCTGGCGTCTATTAACCTTATGTCCCTTTCCTTTTCAGAATAGAAAATCTGAAGGTATCCGTCCCTGACCTTCTTTAGGTAGTTTGCTTCTTCAAATTTGGTCTTTTCCTCTTTCAACCTCTGCAAAGCCAACTCCAAAGGTAGGTTAAGTATAAAGGTAAGGTCCGGCTTTCTCCCCTTTGTGGCTATATTATTTAAAAGCCTAACAGTTTCTAGGTTTATCTCCCTTCCGTAACCCTGATAAGCGATCGTAGAGTCTATAAACCGATCTACTATTACAATTTTTCCACTGGTCAGGTCTGGGAATATTTTCTCCCATACTAAGCTAGACCTTGCACTTTCAAAGAGCAAAAGTTCTGTAATTGGGTCCATAGTGTAGTTTATTATCAGCTCCCTTATTTGTTCTGCCAGGGGAGTAGAACCGGGGTCTCTATAGAGGGAAACCTCGTAACCTTCTTCCTTTAAAAACTTATACAGCTTACTGGCTTGAGTGCTTTTACCGGAACCGTCTATTCCCTCAAAGCTTATAAGAAAGCCTCTCACTCTGCCTTTTCCTCTTTTGCTTTCCTTTCCACTACATGCTGATGCTTTATCAGCTCTCCCTCAGACCAATAAATTGCCATTTCTGCGATGTTTTCTGCATGGTCTGCCATCCTCTCAAAGTGTCTTGCCACAAAGGAGAGACTTATAACCCTTTTTATGTTCCTTGGGTCCTCCATAACATAGGTTATCAGCTCCCTTTCCAACTGATGGTATAGCTCATCCACCATATCGTCCCTTTCTATAACTTTCTTTGCAAGCCCCACATCCCTGTGGAAAAAGCTAATTACCGCGTCCTCAATCATAGTTTTCACTGTATTTGCCATCAATGTTAGATTTACGTAAGGCTTCAGTGGAGGCTCCTGCGCCAATAAAATTGACCTTTCTGCTATATTTTCCGCTTCATCCCCTATCCTTTCCAAATCGGAAACCACCTTGTACATACCCATTATTAGCCTAAGGTCCACCGCTTCCGGCTGATAGAGGGCGATCATTCTTATACACCGTCTTTCTATCTCTACTTCCAACTGGTCTATGGCATCATCCCCCTTTATGATCTCCTGCGCCAAGTTTATATCCTGCTTATTCAAAGAGTCTATAGCTTTCTCCACCGCAGTCCGTATAAGCTCTGCCATTTTTAGAACAAGCTGTTTTGTCTCTTCTATCTCTGCATGTAGCTTCATGCAAACCTCCAGGGTAGAATTATAACGTCAGAACTGTTAAAAATCTGTTAAGAAATTACTT
>JAEMPM010000149.1 GCA_022759285.1 Thermocrinis sp. | reverse complement strand
CCTTAAAGTTTTTTTAAATGTAACCTTGCAGTTAGATGTTTGGAAGTTGTGTTTTTGCATGTTTTTGATGCTCTGGTACTTTTTTGTAATTTTGCAGTGGGCTATGTTTGTTTGGGGTAGATTTTTATAATTAAAGCTTATGAAGTGGATAAAGCGGTTTTTTGTTTTTGTTATATTACTCTTTGTGCTTGGGTTTTTGGGAAGTTTGTTGGCAAGGCTTCCGGTGGGAGACCGAGTGGCGGTTTTGAGAATAGAGGGGGTTTTGGTAAATTCGGAGCCCATTGTTAGGAAGATAGAAAGTCTAAAAGAGGACAAAAGTGTGCGGGCTTTGGTGATTAGGGCGGAAAGTCCGGGAGGCTCGGTGGGTGCATCACAAGAGATATACAGGGCTCTGGAGCGGTTCAAGGAATCCAAAAAGCCGGTGGTGGTGTCTATGGGTAATGTGTGTGCGTCTGGATGCTTTTATCTGGCTATGGCGGGGGACTATATATACGCAAACCCGGGGACTATAACCGGTAGCATAGGAGTTATCATTCAGCATACAAACCTTAAGGAGCTTTTGGAAAAGCTTGGCATAAAAACCACTTCTATAAAGACCGGAAAGTTCAAAGATACCCTCTCTCCCACGAGGGAGCTCACAGAAGAAGAAAAAAGATACCTTCAGGAACTTATAAACGAAGCATACGAACAGTTTTTGAACGCCATACTAAAGCACAGGAAGGGGGTAGACCCAAACAAACTCAGAGAGATAGCGGACGGCAGGGTATTTACGGGAGAGGATGCTCAAAAGCTCAAGCTGGTGGATGGTTTGGGTGGACTCCAAGATGCCATAGAGAAGGCAAAGGAACTCTCTAAGGTAGAAAAGCCCAGGGTCTTTTATGTGGAGGAGTCAAAGGGCTTTCTCAGACGGCTCCTTGAAAACCGATTTGGTGCGAGCTTTGGTGTGGATTCTCCCTTGATGCTATACTACCTTATGCAATGAAGGCGGTTTTAATCACTGCCACAGACACTGGCGTAGGAAAGACCTTTATTGCCTACAATCTGGTTTATGCCCTAAAAGAAAGAGGAGTAAAGGTAGGCTACCTAAAGCCCATAGAGACCGGTGTAAAGGATGTGCCCCAAGATGGGGTATTGCTCTGTAGTCTTACAGGACAGGATTTGGAGGAGGCGGTACCGGTCAGATACTCTCTGCCCCTTTCTCCTTATGCGGGCATCTTGGAGGAAAAGAGGGATTTTTCCCTTGCAAATTTAAAGGAGCATTACCTTAGGCTTTTGGAAAGGTACGAGTTTTTGGTGGTGGAAGGAGCCGGTGGCATTGCAGTACCAATAAAGAGGGATTACAATTACGCCAACTTGGCTTTAGATTGGGGGCTTCCCATCTTGCTGGTAGCCCGGGCTGGGCTTGGCACCCTAAACCACATTTACCTTAGCTACTTTTACGCTAAAAGCATGGGGCTTAACATCTTAGGAATAGTTATGAACGGTTTTGAGGGAAAGGATGTTTCAGAAAAGACTAACCCAATCATAGTGGAGGAGCTAACGGGAATAAAACCCCTTCAATTGCCAAAGGTGGACGGACTAATTCTTGAGCCTTTCCTCCGAGATAGCCTTGTTAGTCTTGTCGGGTTTTAGCATTTCATAAAAGGCTACTCTTTCTACAAGTTCTTTAAAGTATGGTGCTGCTGCGGTGCCACCAAAGGCTCTACCCTTTGGCTCATCCACCATTATGCCCGCCACGTATTTTGGGTTGGTGGCAGGGAAGTACCCCACAAAATAGGCAACCACCTTTTCCATAGAGTATTTGCCTGTTCTAAAGTCAAACTTCTGGGCGGTGCCTGTTTTACCCGCTATGGTAAAGTATTGGGATCTGGCTTGGGTTGCGGTTCCCTCTTCCACTACCCTTATGAGGTTTTTATGTAACCAATTTAAGACATTATCAGGAAAGAGCTTATCCCTTAGTACCTTGGGTGGTTGGTTAGGTTCATAGACTATACGGGGCTGGATTATTTGGTTTGTGGCAAGCCCGCCAAAGGCTACGCAGATGTTCAAGAGGTTCGCACTCAAGCCTTGTCCTATACTGGCGTAGATTATATTTGCTGGATAGTTAAGGTTTGGAAGCTTTGGCTTTGCCTCTCCGGGTAGCACCCCAAAGGTGGATTTAAAGTGCATTTTTTCAAACAACTCCTCCACATCCTTCTTTGATAAGAACCGGGCTACTTTGGCAGTTCCCACATTGGAAGACTTTATGAGCACTTGGTCCAAAGAGAGAACTCTATAGGGATGCACATCCCTTATTGTTCTTCCAAAGAACTCTGCCTTCCCTCCCTCTGTATCCACTTTGTAGTTAAAACCTATGTATCCCTTCTCTAAAGCCTGCCCTATAAAAAAGGGTTTCATCACCGAACCCGGTTCAAAGATGTCAGTTACTGCGTAGTTCCTCCTGTTTTCTGGTTTTGTCTTTTGGTAGTTATTCGGATCATAGTGAGGATAGTTTGCCAAACCGAGAATGTCTCCGGTTTGTAGGTCTATAACAATTATGGCTATCCTTCTTGGGTCCCAGTCCTTTACTATCTTTTCCTTTATGTCTTCCAGTATTACCTGAACACCAAAGTCTATGGTTAGCTGGAGGTCTTGGGTTTTGTAATCCCTCTCTTCCTCCTCCAAGTTGAGCACAAGCCTTCCACCCTTTGGTGAATACAAAAAGACCTTTTTAGCCTCCTTTGAATAGAGCCTATTGTCAAACATATACTCAATACCCTCAAGACCTCTTCCATCCGCACCTACAAAGCCTATAAGGTTGCTCGCCAAATAACCGTGTGGATAAACCCTTTTGTAATCCTCCTGAATGCCTACTGCGTTTTGATTTTGCGTGTCCTTTATAACGCCCTTCACATAGTTTATGTACTCCTTGTCTATGTTCCTTGCCAACCATACAAATTTGCTGTCTGTGTTCAGCTTTTTTAATATTTCATCCTCCCTTTGGTTTAAAACAGCGGAAAGCCTTCTTGCTAACTCTTCCTTGTTTTGGACGGACTTTGGAAAGGCAAAGATGGAAAAGGTGGGCATGCTTATAGCAAGCTCTATTCCCTTTCTATCCTTTATGGCTCCCCTATAAACGGGCACTCTTTCCACCACCGCCTTTGGAAACTTTTCCACAATCCTCTCTATGTATGCGGTCCTTCCAAAGAGCTGGATGTATGCAAACCTTATGACTACCACCAAGAAACCCAAGAAGATAAGAACCGCTAACAGGTAGATTTTGGCGTTCTTTACTGTGTTTGACATGCAAGGTTTATAAACTCTTTGAACACATCAAAAGCGTCGTGTGGTCCAGGCGATGCCTCCGGATGAAACTGAACGCAGTATATGGGCAGATACTTGTGCCTAAAGCCTTCCAGTGTTTGATCCAAAAGGTTTATGTGGGTTATTTCTACATCTTTGAGGCTTTCGGGCTCCACCGCAAAGTTGTGGTTTTGGGCGGTTATGTGAATTTTCCCAGTGCGCAGGTCTTTCACCGGATGGTTACCTCCATGATGTCCAAATCTTAGCTTGTAGGTCTTTCCGCCGAGGGCTAAGCCTATGATCTGATGCCCAAGACATATGCCCATGATGGGCAGTTTTTCCATGTATGCGCGCACCAGCCTTATACCCTCCACCACCCTTTGGGGGTCCCCCGGTCCGTTGGAGAGAAAGATGGCGGAAGGTTTAATCTGCTCTATAGTTCTCTGGGCATTTTCTGGTGGGATTACCACCACCCTTGCTCCCTCTTGGGTGAGCCTTCTGAGTATATTCTTTTTGACGCCAAAATCCACCACCGCAATGAGTGGCTTCTGGTTCTCTTTAAGTATATATCCCTTCCTTAGGTCCCAGTCTCCTTCATTCCAGTAGTATATCTCCTTGGTGGCAACCTCTTGGACCAGGTCCAGCTCCGAAATGTCTGCGTAGCTTTTTGCCTTCTGAACCAAACTCTTTGGGTCCAGATCTACGGTGGATATGATGCCCTTTATGGCACCCTTTTCCCTTATCCTTTTGACCAGAGCCCTCGTGTCTATGCCCCATATACCCAAGACTTGGTTTTCTTTCAAATACTCATCCAAAGACTTCCTTGCCCTCCAGTTGCTGTATATGGGAGAGAGCTCCTTTATTACAAGCCCATTAACCTGAACTCTATCGGACTCCACATCTTCATCATTTATTCCATAATTTCCTATTTGGGTGTAGGTTAAGACTACAATCTGCCCTTTGTAAGAGGGGTCCGTGAGAATTTCCTGATACCCGGTCATGGAGGTGTTAAAGACCACCTCCCCTAAAGTCTCCCCCTCTGCACCGAAGGAATAACCCACAAAGTAGGTTCCATCCTCAAGGGCTAAAATGGCTCTTTTCATAGCTTTTTGGCGGAGAGGGCGGGATTCGAACCCGCGGTGCGGGGATTACCCGCACACAGCATTTCCAGTGCTGCACCTTCGGCCACTCGGTCACCTCTCCTACTAGATATTAATTATAAGCAAAGT
>JAEMPM010000169.1 GCA_022759285.1 Thermocrinis sp. | reverse complement strand
AGCGAGTCAAGCTCCTGTGGAGGAGCCAATGGAAGAAATCCCGAGCAGGGAGAGATCCAAAAGGTCTCTCAAGTAGCTTAGCAAGTCCTGAAGGTAGCCTTCCTCTTCCCTATTCTTGGAAAGGTCTTACCAGGAGACCTTTCTCCTCTGAAGCCGGTGTTGGTAGAAGGGGTGTGGGATAGGGTGAAGAGCAGGTTAGTTCCCTTAGAGGCTGGGGGACGTCCCGATGAGGGATTTTTAGAACATCCTCAGTTTATACTAGTAATGAAAAACTTCTCTCAAGAAGTTGTTATCCTAAGTTTTTTATCCAATATGTATCTAGCCTTTGAGCGTATTATGGGATAGGTATGATTAGAAAGCTTTCTGAGAAGTTCTATAGCTTCTGGATGAGACATCCTACCAAGGGCGTCAACTATTGCCATCAAAACTATAGGGTTAGACTCTTTATTTATCATATGTTCAAACTGTGGTAAGGCAAGCTTAAGGTCTTTCATGCCAACCGTGTGTATAACATTAGTTCTCATTTCCACCACTGGATGCTCAAGCCCCATAAGGAGCTTGTATTCGTATGGCATATTGTGGAAGTCTGCAAGATCGTATCCACAATTAGGGCATACCTTATCCTTTTCCGATATAACACTCCAACAAGCTGGACAGAAGTAGATAATGGTAGATCCAGGATCGGACTTTAATATTTTGAGCTTACTTCCTTCTTCTATGTAATTGTAAGGATTTAGTATATCAAACTGTTTTACTTGACTTATCAAATAGACCTCAAAAACATCCGCCTCTTCATCGAAAGAGGTTTGGTATATTACATATCCATCCATAAATACGCGGTAGCCGTAATCTTGCATGGACACACTTACCAAAAGTATTGGAAGTCCCACATGACTCTTGGACAGTTCTTGGCAGAAATATTGTGCATCTTCTAAATGCCACGAAACAGATACCATTTTAGGCTCAGAAAGCAGAAAGCTTAGCACTACGTCCTCCAATTGATAAAGATTCATCAAACATACATTTTCAGAAAGGCTGTTAATTATCTGCTTGAGTGCCTCTTCGCCTTTCAACTGTCTAAATCTTGCATCTACGATTAGTCCGTTCTGTAAGAATATATGTCCCTTTTCTCTTTTAACTCTATCTTCTATCTCCAAAAAACCTGTTGTAGCAAAATGTTCTAACTTTTTGAAAAACTCTTTTATGTTAAAGCTGATACTCTCTAAGTTCACCCATACCGGTTCTACCTTACATAGAGGTATCTCTGGAGGTATAGACAGTTGAAAGTTGCGTACAATGAAATTCCTTGTGGATTTATAGAAACTGAGCATTTCAAAATTCTCGGGAATGTTTCCCCATATAGTACCATCTATCATTGGTAGGAAGTGTGTCTGCTCTAAAGATTGAAACACATAAAAGCCTGTTTGAAGGGAGGAACTGTGTATTTCAAGTATCCAGCCTAGATTTACCGCTTCTCTATATATTGGACCAAAGGCAGGTTTAGCCTTTTTAAGAAGATCTAATAACTCTTTCTTCATCGGTCAAAGCCATCTTTATAGCCTCTTTTAAAGTTTCCACCACACCAATACCATCCTTTGCAACTGCAGGAATTACTGGTATGCCGTTAAAGGTCTCTTTTATAACTTCCAGTGGTACTGCGTCGGGTATATCCCTTTTGTTTGCTTGCACTACTACTCTATTCATGCTTACAACACCCTCTATTTCGTAAAAACTTTCTATGTTTTCTTGTACACTTCTGGATGAGTCAAAGACAAACACAACCGCAGATGTATTGCCAAAGAGCCAAGGTCTAAGTATCTTAAATCTCTGTTGTCCTGGGGTTGTGAAGAGGGAAATCGTAACATACAAACCTTGAACACGAGTTTGGAACTTAAGCATGAGCATATCAAGGTAGACAGTTCGTCCTTCACTAGTTTGTTGATGGATTCTATCGTAAACTTTATCTGTGTAAATTTCTTTAAGCTTTTCCAAGTTTGTAGTTTTACCAGCCATTCCGAGACCGTGGTAAACTATGCGCAGTTCTTTCATAGTGCTATATCCTCAAACTTTATGACGCGTTTCTCAGATTGTCTGCTTCGGGCTAATTCTAATATGGGATTGATTTCGTTCATAAGTCTATCACTGAAAAGCTTCACACTACCCACGGGTATTTTGTTAGAAAAAGACACAAACAGAATAAAGGAGTTTTCTGATTTGAGCATATAGACGCTCTTGGACTTCCCCGACACATAAAGAGCCTTCCCTCTGTCAACAAAGTTTTCCAAGTACTCTAGCGCTCCGTTTACTGCCGCAGAGATGACAGCAGTCCTTTGAGAGATAGGCTTTAAGCTATCAAACTTAGGTGCAAAAGTTATGAGTCTTCCACCATCATCGCATAAAACACACATGTCAACGCTAACATTCTTCACAAAGTTCTCCAACATTAGAGAGAGCTTTTCCAGTTCTTCATCTAAAAATGTGTAAGAAACCACATCCATGGCTGGAACCTCCTTTGTATTAATCCTAATGGTGTATTGTTAAGTTTTGGTTAAGAGGAGATAAACTATTAGAAAATGTCAACTTTTGGCATCCATAAACTGGGGTGGTTGGTGGTTAGGACCTGAAGCACTTTTGATACGTTTAGAAATATGAAGGCAAGAGAAGTAATAGAAGAAATATTAAGCAAAGGAAACCGTCTATAGATGGTTAACCTTCTTTATCGTCATTTATACAATCATGAACCTGAAAAGTTGACATTTTCTTTTTCATATTTTAAGCCTTAACAAACTCTTAACAAATCCTTAACCAAATCTTAACGGAAGGCTTTTATATTTAGTCCAAAACCTACAGGAGGAATAAATTATGGGCGAGTACTTTGGGGATATCCTAAAGAGAGTCCTTGACAGAAGGGACTTTTTGAAACTGACGGGGACTTCTACAGTAGTGTTTTCTTCACCATTTGCCCATGCAAAAACTAAGAATAGACCCACAAAATCCCTTTCCTACAAGACCATCTATCCCAACAAAGAAGACAGGGTTATTGTGCCTGAAGGTTATAGAGTGAGCGTGCTTATCAAGTGGGGAGACCCCTTGGACGACGGAGAACCCCTCAACTGGAATAAGGTATACGAAGGACCAACCCCAGAGGAAGTGGAAAGGCAGAAAAAGTGCTTTGGTTACAACGCAGACTTTGTTGGCTTTTTTAAGCTAACATCTAATAGAGCTCTGTTGGTGGTAAATCACGAATACACAAACCCAGAACTCATGTTTAGAGGTTTTGATTTAAACACTTCAACCCCCACAAGGGAGCAAGCAAACCTAATGCTCCAAGCCCATGGTGTATCGGTGGTGGAGATAAGGAAAAAATCCGACGGCTCTTGGGAGTATATGAAGGGCTCACCTTTCAACAGAAGGATCACAGGCGATACCGTGTGCCTTATCTCCGGACCAGCCATGGGACACAGGCTAATGAAAACCTCCTACGACCCAAACGGACTGTTGGTTTATGGAACCCTAAACAACTGCTCAGGGGGTAAAACCCCTTGGGGAACGGTGCTAACCTGCGAGGAAAACTTCCACAGCTACTTTGGGGGAGATCTCAGTTCCATAAGCGATGACTTAGCGAGAAGTATCCACCAAAGGTATGGTGTGCCCAGCTATCGCGCTAAACAGTATGGATTTAACATATATTACGATAGGTTTGATATAAGCAAAGAATCCAACGAAGCCTTTAGGTTTGGGTGGGTGGTGGAAATAGACCCATATGACCCCACAAGACCGCCCATCAAAAGGACAGCCCTAGGAAGGTTCAAACATGAGGCTGCAACTACGGTGGTAGCCAACGACGGAAGGGTGGTGGTCTATATGGGCGACGACGAGAGGTTTGAGTATATCTATAAATTCGTCACAAAGGGTAAATACGACCCTTTCAACAGAACCGCAAACTTTGGACTGTTGGATGAAGGAACGCTCTATGTGGCTAAGTTCAACGACGACCTTACTGGTGAGTGGATCCCAATAGCCACTGTGGATGGAAACAGGGTAATTCCCAATCCCAACCTTCCCGAGCCCTTCAAAAGCGACCCAGTGCTGTGCTTTATAAACACCAGAGGAGCAGCAGACCTGCTCGATGCCACCAAGATGGACAGACCCGAAGATTTTGAATGGAACCCAGTAACCAAGAGTGTCTTTGCTGTCCTCACCTATAACGAAAGAAGGGGTCAGTCCGGATATCCTAGTACAGACAAAGCAAACCCAAGACCACTCAATCACATGGGACACATAATAGAGATCAAGGAACTAAACAACGACCCAGCTTCTACTAAGTTCACCTGGGTAATAGCCATACTTTGCGGAGACCCAAGGGCAACCGACGAAAACAGAAAGCTATACATCTACGGACAGCCCGCCAAAGAAACCACACCTTCTATTTCTGCACCCGACAACATTGCCTTTGACAAGCTCGGAAATGTGTGGATAGCGACGGATGGAAACCCAAGCAAAAACAGGCTCGGCAAGAACGATGGTGTATA
>JAEMPM010000077.1 GCA_022759285.1 Thermocrinis sp. | reverse complement strand
CCTTTAGCCTAAATTTATTTTCATGCTGGTAAGACTAAAACTCTACAGGGACCATGATTTTGTCATAAAGGAGTTTGTTGTTCCCGCAGAGCCAGAGCAAACTCTCTTGGATGTCCTCTTCTACATCAAAGAGGAGTATGACCCGACCATTTCCTTTAGAAGTATGTGCAGGGCTGGTATATGTGGAACCTGTGGAGTAAAGGCAAACCAAAAGCCCGTCCTTGCATGCAAGACTGCCATAAAAGATCTAGGAGAGGAGGTTTTGGTGGAACCCCTTGACAACATGCAACCCGTTAAGGATCTGGTGGTGGAGCATAGCGTCTTAATAGAACGTATCAAGAAGCTAAAGGTATGGTATGAACCCCTCCAAGAGAACCTTCAAAAGCTTGAGAGTAGCCCGTTTCTTCTAAAGAGTTTTGATTGTATTGCCTGCGGCTTGTGTGATAGCAGTTGTCCCATCTTTGTTAGCAACTCAGACTTTGGAGGTCCAATGGCTTTCTCCCGAGCCTATAAGCTACTCCAAGACAAAAGGCATTCAAAGGCGGAGGAAAGGCTTCTTCTTCTCAAGGATGCCCACATCAACCTTTGCACTCACTGTAAGAACTGCTCCATAGTCTGCCCTATGGGTGTGATGCCGGAGATGTTGATCAAATTGGAAGAGGCAGAGCTTTTAAAGAGAGGAATGCCCTCCCAAGGTAGTACAACCGATTTTGACTTTTTCTGAAGTGATGAACTTACCAAACTTTTTATCACTTACCCGCTTACTGCTCAGCCCCCTTATGCTATTTTTGAAGTTTCCTCAAGCCATCGCACTGTTTATACTCCTTGCCATAACGGATGCTTTGGATGGTTTTCTGGCAAGAAGGCTAAAACAGGAAACGGACTTGGGGAAGGTCTTGGACCCTCTGGCAGATAAAACCTTACTGCTAATAGCCCTCTATGTTCTCACTTACAGATTTCAGATGATAGAATCTACCCTCCTGTTTTCTTTACTTTTTAGAGACCTTTTTATACTCCTCGGTGGGGGGCACATATACTTGACCAAAGGGTTTGTCCCCAAGGCAAGAATGCTGGGCAAGATTACCACAGCCTATATATCCTTTGCCATTCCCTTCTATGTCCTTTCTAAGTTAAAGCTCTTTCTCTATCCTGCTTATGTTTTGATCTTTATTTCCTTCTTGGACTATCTTTTGTTCTATATAAAAACCCTATCAAAAATTGAACTTGCCTCTGACTCTTAATCTAAATTCCTTTGATTTGTCTGAGTTTATTCTTCCTCCCACCGAAGTTCCACTGGTGATTCTTGCACTGCCTCCCACATAGCTTTCCTTTGGATCTTTCAGAGTACTTTGCTGATACTCTATAGAAAACCTATCTGTTATGTCCTTAGAAACCTTTGTGGAAACTCCCACCTCACCAGAGCTACTAAGTTGAGGCGATACAGATATGTTTAGCTTAGTGCCCAACGTTTTTTCTAAGCCTTTTGTAAGTCCTCTTATCTGTGGGATCTGAGAAGCTAAAATATCTCCAAGGGATATAATTCCCTGAGCTTCTCCTCCACCCAACACAAGGTCTGCTATTATTTTTCTTATTTCTTTTGGCGGTTCAGAGCTAAGTAGGACCTTAGGATACTCGGGATCTCCCTTTAGGCCTATGAGGATCACATAATCGGGCAAGAATGATGCTATGGTTAGATCTATGTTTTTGCTCTTTTTATCAAGTTCAAAAAAGCCAGACTTTACATAGAACTTCTTGTTGAAATACTTTAACTCTCCTCCAGAAAGTGAAAACTTAAACTTATACTCAGGATCATCCAGCCTTCCTTTTGCATAACCCTCCAAAGAAGTGTATATGTACCCCTCCGGCAGATATACCTTTAGAGGTTCATAAGAAGAAACCTCCAAGTCCAGTGTAATCGGAGTTTCCTCCCTTTTTGCCTGTTTTTCCTTTGGAAAACTTCGCACTTCTACAATGCCTGCTACGCTTAGGTCAGAGGATATTTTAACCTTTTTGTAGTCTGTGATTATAGCGCCCTTCCCCTTCAAAAATAGATTACTTCTTAAATTTTCATTCCTATATACCACAGGGACTTTGTTTGCGTTGAATCTTACCTGCAACTCTTTGTCTGTTCCCTCTGCTTCGGCGGTCAATGAAGAACTGTTTCCCAAAAAGTTCATTGAACCTTTAAAGATCTTTCCGTCTCCGTAAAAGTAAGCTTCCCCCCTCATCGGAAGACCTATATACCTAGACCTCAGTTCTATTGGTTCTTTTGATAACAAGACTAAGTTGACGCCTTTTTTGTCTATGTTCAGATAATAGTATAGGTTGCCTACAAGTGAAGTTTGGGTTCTACTTCTGAAAAGTGCAGATGTTTTTTCTAAGTTTATATGCCCTTCTGAGTTGAGATTAAAGCCTTCTAATTTGCTATAAGAAATTTTGGCATTGCCCTCTGCATAGCGGTGTATTTTTATGTTGGGTATCTCAAAGCTCTCTTTTTTTAAGTCATAGAAGCCTTCAGCTGGTGATAGCTTTAGCAACTCTTCCGAGTTTAAGCTTACACTTCCACCACTAAAGAAGATTTTACCCTCCTCCAAGCGTAGTGCTCCTACCCTTACCTTTATGGGACCTCTCTGGAGGTCAAACCCTTTGACGTTTGCCCTTAGCATTTCCCCCTTGTAATCAAACTTGGCGTTTATAGGTATTGTTATGTCTTTGAACTTTACACTTCCCAAAAGCTCGCCTTTACAAGCAGTTTTTGAACAGCTTTGGAGTCTATAAGATAGCATCAAAAAACTTCCCTTTAGCTCTCCTTCCCACCTGCCTTCTGTGTTAAAGGTATAATCTGAGAGGGAAAAGATGCCCGAACCCTTGAGTTTTTCTTCCAAACGGTAGGTTAAAGAGAGTTTTTGATCCTTTACACTTCCCACCAATATACCGTTTTTAAACTCAAGGTCACCGAGCTTTACGTTTTTCAATATGCTTTTAAATTCTCCCTCAGGCTTTCCTTCAAAGAGTTTTATGTTAAATTCCAAGTTTGCAAGTGCCTGCACCTTTTCCTGACTTAACTTGCCTTCCAGCCTACCCTCTGCCTGTACCTTTTTACCAATAGCTCCAAAGGAAACCTGCCCCACAAGGTTTGAAAGCTCTATACCCCTCTCTTGAAAGTTAAAGCCTGTAAAGGTTAAAACGCCCTCTATGCTTTCATTCTTTATATTTCCCAAGGCGTTCAGCTTAAAACCTTCGCCCTCTCCGTCGACCCAAAAATCCTGCCCTTTAAGGATAAGATTAAAGCCAGAGCTCCCTATAAACCTGTCGTATATGTAAAGATCAGAAAGATAACCTTTTCCCGAGCTCTCTGGAGTTCCCGCCACGTAGGAAATATAGCCCTCATAAAAGACCCTTGCCCTTACATTTTCCCTTTGATAGGGTAGTCCATTTATCTTTAGCTGACCCCAAAAGTCCTTTCCGTAGAACCTACCTTTTAGCTTAAGCACATCGGAAGCAAAGGAAACCTCACCTCTCGGCTTTTCCTTGTAATTAAGCCCCAAGTTTAGATTTGCGGTGTTTATCCGGATGTCTTGAAAGATTATGTCCTTAACATTTCCCTCTAAGCTTAAGGTCTTCTTGTTGAAGTCTGTAAACATTCTACCTGCAAAGGAGCCTCTTAAACTTTGTTCTACACCAAGCAGTTTTTCATCAAAGGCAAGCTCGGAAAAGTCAAGCTTTAATGTCCTTCTATTCAAGTCATATTCAAGCCTTCCACTGAGATTCTCACCCTCAAGGCTAGTGGAAAACAAACTTTCCTTCCTCCATCTGTAGCGGTATTCTCCTCTCCCTGTTACTCTGCCAAAGTGCTTTTCTTTTATCACAAGGTCATCCGTTTGCAACCGCATATCTACCTGAATGTTTTTGTAATCCAACCAGCCTTTAGCTTCAACCTTTATGGGTTCAATGTAAAGGCTTCCGGTGGTTATTCTATCTACATAGCCCGCTGCTTCAAAAGCGCCCTCTTTACCCTTCCAACGACCCTTTAGTTCGAAGGAATAATTTTCTCCTAGGACCTTCGAAGAGAGAACCTCCAGGATGGGACCCTTTAGTTGGGCTCTTTCAACAAAAACTTCTATCTTTGTTATGTTTTGTTCACGAATATAGTAGACAACTGTTGGTTCTTCAGCCCAAATTTCACTGCCCTCTTTGCGGGCTTTCCCTATAAAAAGGGTTGTGCTCTCTGAATAAGGCACTGAATTTATTGAAATGTAAGCCCTTTGCAGGTGTATGTTTATTTTATTCAATCTCTTCGCAAGGTCGCTAAAATCGTATTCAAAGGGCTCTTCCGATACCTTTGAAGAGACGCTTATCAATGAAAACTCCCTTAGCTTCAAAGTACCTTTATAAAGGGAAAGCCCATCCACCCTTAAAAAGAATGTTTTACCTCTAAAACTGGGTATAAGAATCCAAAACTCTCCTATCTCAAAGCTTTTTTCCTTGAGATTTATTTTTGGCTCTTTTACTTCAAACTCAATGCTATGCAAAAGCAAAAAAGGTTTAACAAAGACAAAATAGATAAAAAGAAGGACCAA
>JAEMPM010000011.1 GCA_022759285.1 Thermocrinis sp. | reverse complement strand
CTTGCAGGCTGTGGACTTGCTTAACTCCCTCTATTGGGTGGGTTTTGTAGCCTATGACCTTTTTTCCGAGAATTAGGGCGTAGGCAATCTCAGAAAGAGTTCCCCAATGCCCTCCTATGGCAACCACAAACTCTCCGCTTGCTACCACTATGGGGTTTCTGTTCCAACCCATGCCCGTATTGATCTTTATATCCACATAGGGGTTTGCATCTTCGCCCGTGTAGGTGGTTAAGATGCCCACCGTTATGCCCCCCTCCTCCTTGGCACCCTTGCAAACCGCCTCCATAACTCCACCCCTTCCACCACAGACTACAACAACACCCTTTTTAGCCAAATGCCTTCCAACTTGATAGGCTATCTCATACTCCTCTGCGTTGGCTTGGGAGGAGCCTATTACAGCTACGCATCTAAGCATTACTTTATGTATTTTATTCTCATACCTAACTCCTCCACCACTTGTTTGAACTCCTTGAACTTAAATATCCTCCTATCACAGAGAACTATGGTCCCTCCGTCCTCTTTGCTCCTCATGAGCCTTCCTATACCTTGCCTGAACTTTATTAGGGCTTTTCTCCTTTGGTATTCGAAGGGATCCTCTCCGATCTCTCGCAGATATCTTATCCTGTGGTAAGTTAGAGGATCCTCTGGGCTGTCAAAGGGCAGTTTTGCCATTAAAAGCCCCTTTCTTCCTTTAACATCTACACCAAACCACAGACTATCAAGCCCAACCAGTGCCTTTATGTCTCCCCTTCTCAGGGCTTCCACTAAAAAGGAGAGCCTGTCTTCTCCCTGAATAGCTAAGCCTTCTTCCCCCTTAAAAAGTTCGATCTGTTCTTTGTTGGTAAGGAGTACCAAAACTTTGTCATAAAGAGTTCTGAGCCTTTTGTAGGCAAACTTTAAGCACTCTTCCCATTCCTTTTTCTCCTTTGGACTTACCCCATAGACCACAAACTCTACCCTTTCGTAGGGAAAACTGTGGGGAAGTTCATAGTAGTTGCCCACTATGCCCATAGTGTAATAGAGGTCCTCTGGGTCTGCGGTAGCAGAGGTTATAACCACTCCCTTATAACCATTCAGGTCAAAGTATCCGGCGGGAAATACAGGGAACCTCTCCAATCGGTAGTTGAAAGTCCTTAGCTTACTGCTCCACTTTCTACTTATCGCAAAACCAAGGTCTGCGGGACGTTCTTTCATACTCTTGTAAAAGTCCTTTACCCTTTGGAGACGTCTTTCCAAAAGCTCGTAACTCTTTAACTTTTTTATAAGCTTTTCTTCCTCTTCTGAAGACTCTTCAAAGCTAACTTTAAGCTGAAAATATTCCTCCCAGTTCAAAAGCATTGAACGCCTCAGATACTCCGCAAACTTCTCACTTACCCACATGGAGGACATCAAAAAGTTGTGGACCTCTGAGGTTAGCTTTTCCTTTATTCTCTTGTGATACAGGTTTAAGGGCTTTAGGATGCTATCCTCAAAGTCCTTCACATAAGGGCTCAAGTCCTGCAGAGGTACCTGTTCTTGTTCTGATTTAAAAAGTCCAGAGAAGTTCCTTTCAAAGAACCCCTCCACATCCACATTGTCCGCATCGGGCAAAAATTGTAGGATCCTTTCCATGATCTCTACTCTTAAGGTGTAGGTGGATATGCCGTCAGTTAAAGAGGAGGTTATGTATTTATCTAACTCGTGGGCTTCGTCTATTACCAGGAGGCGTTCCTGTGGATCCTCAAAGTCCTTTAAAGCCAATAGGGCGTGGTTGATGATAAGAATCCTTGCCTTCTTTTCCCTTCTTTTGAGCTTTGCCCAATAGTAGCATTCATCCCTGTATTTGCATATACTTCTGTAGTGAGGCGTGCAGTAGTCATCATCTACGCACACCTTAGACCAAAACTCAGGGTCCACCCGTGCAAACTCCACATCTCCATCCCATTGGCTGTTTAAGAGGTCCTCAAGTTCTGCGGGCACTTGATCAGAGGGCATAGCTTTTAGCCGATCCAGACAAAGATAGTTGGACTTACCCTTGAGCACCAAATAATCCACATCCTCTCCCGTGAGATAAAAGTAATAGCTCCTGAGGGTTTCAATGTCTCTTCTTAGTTGCTCTTGCAAGAGTTTTGTACCAGTGGATATGATGGCTTTTTCGCCCCTTTCTATTATGGGTATAAGGTAGCCGTAGGTTTTGCCAGTGCCCGTGGGAGCTTGGACTATACTTATAGAACCCTCCTCTATGGTTTTATGCACTATGCTGAAAAACTCTTCTTGTGCCTTTCTTGGCTCTAAGCCCTTTTTGAGTAAAAACTGGTAGAGTTGGGAAGGCATTAACCTGGAGGCCAAGCCATCTTCCTGCCCCCTATGAGGTGCAGGTGCAGATGAAAGACGCTCTGACCCGCATCCTCACCCACGTTAAACACCAGCCTGTAGCCACCCTTTAGGTCCCCCTCTTTTATCAAACCAAGCTCCTCTCCAAGCTTTCTTGCCACGTAGAACATATGTCCCACTATGGGCTCATCCTCGGGCTCCAAGCTCTGAACACCAAAGATGTGCTTTTTGGGAACTATTAGTATGTGGACGGGTGCAACAGGATTAATGTCATGAAAGGCATAGACCAACTCATCCTCATAAACACCCTTTGAAGGAACTTCTCTGCTTATGATCTTGCAAAAGATGCACTCCTTCATCTTTTACCTCCTATGTTGAATCTGTATTTGGGTACCTACTCCAATGTTTACATCGGAACTGTCTGTACCTACTCCAGCCGAAACCCATGCACAGGAGCTCAGGCTAATCAAGAAGACGCCTAAGGAAAAGGTCCGTTTTAACCACCGGAAGACCCATGACCGTGTAGAAGTCTCCCCGGATCTTTTCCACAAATTTGGCACCATACCCCTGCACCGCATAGGCTCCAGCTTTATCCATAGGTTCCCCTGTTTTAATGTATTCATCTATCTCTCCTTCGTCAATGTTTCTAAATTTAACCCAAGCGGTCTCGTGGAAAAGTACCCTTCCTTTGGGAGATATTATGGCTACAGCAGTGATCACTTTGTGCCACTTGCCCGAAAGAGTCAAAAGCATAGCCTTTGCATGCTCTTCGTCCCTTGGCTTTCCTAAGAGTTTATTGTCCAACACCACCACCGTGTCTGCTCCCAAGACGGTAGCAAACTTGTACTCCTTCCAAACCTTAAGGGCCTTATCGTAAGCATTCCTTCTGGCAACTATCAGCGGTTCTCCCTCGTCGCGTTCCTGTGCCAAAGAGGGCACCACAAAAAAATGGTAGCCAAGCATTTTGAGAATTTCCACCCTCCTTTTAGACTGGGAGGCAAGAATAAAAAACCTCACAGAAATATTTTACAACCTTTTAAACCAAAGGTAGGCTCCCAAAAGCCAAAGGAGAGAAAAGAGAAAGCCCAAGATGGTCATGTAAATGAGTCCATGCTTTAAAACAAAACCGCCCCAAAGTCCACCCAAAAAGGCACCTACAAACTGGGTAGTGTTAAAAAAGCCAAGGGAAAGCCCCCGTATATCTCTGTGAGTAAGCCGTGTTAGTAAAGAGGGAATAAGAGGTTCCAAAAGATGAAAGCCCATCAAAAAGAAGAAAATTAAAAGGACCAAAGTAAAGAAGGAGTTTTTAAGAAAAGTCAGCAGAAATCCCAAGGCTATGAGCAGAATACCCAGCAAGAATACCTCTTGGAACTTTTTCTTCTTCTCTGCATAAACTATGGAGGGTACCATAAGGGCCAAAGAAAGCAAAAGGGCTGGTAGGTAAACCTTCCAGTGCTGAGCCTTTGGAAATTGGTATTCATAAACTAACTGATAGGGCACAACCGTAAAGACCGCCACCAAAAAGGCGTGCAGTAGAGCTATAGAAAAGTTCAAAAAGGCTTGGTTTTTATCCTTTAAAACAAGGGAGAAGTTCTTAAGGGTGGGCTCTATTTCCCTGTGATGGGTTTTGGGTTCGGGTATAAAGAAGGCAACATACAAGGTAGCCAAAAGACTAAGGAGGGCTGTGAGGTAAAAGATAAAGGGCACTCCCAAGGTGTCCGCCATGATAGGGGCAAACACAATGCTGAGGGTAAAAACTAAGCTTATGGACGCACCTATGAAGGCAAAAGCTCTGGTTCGGACCTCCTCCCTTGTTAGGTCTGCAGAGAGGGCAGTCATGGCTGAGGATACCGCACCAAAGCCCTGAATGAACCTTGCCAAAATCATAAACCAAATATCCTTTGCTATCCCACCCATCAAACTGCCCAATATGTAAGTTGCCATCCCGAAGATTATTACAGGCTTTCTTCCCAGCTTATCCGATAGATAACCAAAGGGAATTTGCAAAAAGGCTTGAGAAAAGCCGTACACACCTATGGCGAGCCCTATCAGAAGGGGAGTGGCACCTTCAAGGGTTCTCAGGTAAGGTGAAAGGACAGGCAATAGTAAAAAGAGACCCAACATTCGCACAGCTATTGCAAAGGATATGCCAAGGATAACTTTTTTCTCTTCTTTTGTTAGACCTTTGAGCATTTTCTATAATTATTATAGCAGATGGCACGCCAAATTCCCGAAGGTGAAAGATTTTTTAACTTTGAAGATGCCCAAAAACTGAAAAAATCTTTTCTCTTGGCATGCAAGCTCTTTGAGGACTATCAGTTTGTCCAGCTTCCCACCT
>JAEMPM010000112.1 GCA_022759285.1 Thermocrinis sp. | reverse complement strand
TCGTTGGTGTATATGCAAATCTTTGCTGCGATGGAGAGGGATTCTCTGACGATCTCCTCTGCAGATAGGTTAGTGTGTTTGTAAAGAGCCAAGGCACAAGCCCTTGCGTAGTCTCCACCGGAACCTATTGCCATGATGGGCTCGTCTGGTTCCATTACATCCCCCGTGCCAGAAATCACCAAGAGGTGTTCCAAGTTTGCACACAAGAGCATGGCGTCAAGTCTTCTTAAAGCCCTGTCTGTTCTCCACTCCTTTGCCAACTCCACCGAAGCCCTCAAAAGGTTTCCTCTAAATTCCTCCAGCTTTCCCTCCAGCCTTTCCATCAGGGCTAGACCATCAGCAGCGGAGCCTGCAAAGCCTACCAATACACTGCCGTTGTAGATCTTTCTGACCTTTTTTGCTCCATGCTTTAGCACAGAGGAGCCAAGAGTAACCTGTCCGTCTCCGCCCATAACTACCACACCATCCCTTTTTACTGCAATTATGGTAGTCATTCTATGTCCTCTCCTCTTAGTATTCTTTGAGTGTAATTGACGCAAGCAAGGACCATGAACGTGAGAGCGTGGTTATTAGTGTCTGGTAGCTCTTCCTTTACCCAAAGGCTACCGTCTTCCTTTTCCACAAGCTTTATGTACTTAAAGGCGATCTCTGCCAGGCTTTTGTTGGAGACCTTTTCCAATACTTTTCTCTTTATTTCCTCTGGTACTTCTATCTCTACAGGCATTTCAGGAAATCCTTCAAAATTTTTGCGTGGTCAAAGACTATTTTATCAAAGGGTAAGTCCTCTATGGGAAAGACCAAAGCCTTCTTTGCGTCATCACCACCTTGTGGCTCTCCGTAAGCATCCAAAACAAAGACCACAGACACTACATGAAAGCGTGGGTCTCTGTTGGGTTCCGAATATACACCCAAAAGTTTAACAATCCGTGCATCGAGCCCTGTCTCTTCTTTAACTTCCCGCAGGACTGCTTCTTCCACTGTCTCTCCCACTTCCACAAAGCCCCCCGGCAAGGCATACCCCAAGGGTTCATACCTTCTCTCTATAAGCACAATGCCCTTAAATCTTTCTCCCTCCCAAAGCCTGACCACACCATCCACCGCCAAGTATGGAGTTTTGGGCTTAAACATCTTAAACCCTCACATGAACACCTTTGTTTTTAAGATATGCCTTTAGCTCTGGGATGCTAACCTCTTTGAAGTGAAAGAGGGATGCGGCTAGAGCTGCGTCCACGTTTGTTTGTGTGAAAACTTCATAAAAGTGTTCCATTGTGCCCGCACCCCCGGAGGCTATTACAGGGATACTTACTGCAGAAGCTACAGCCTTGCATAACTCTATATCGTAGCCCTTTTTTGTGCCGTCTGCGTCCATTGAAGTAAGCAGGATTTCTCCCGCTCCCAAGCTTTCCACCTTTTTTGCCCACTCTACCGCATCAAGCCCAGTGGGTGTCCTTCCACCGTGAATATAAACCTCCCATCCCCTTTCGGACCTTTTGGCATCTATGGCTACCACTATACACTGGGAACCAAACCTTTTTGCAGACTCGTAAATCAACTGTGGGTTTTTTACCGCCGCGGTGTTTATGGAAACCTTGTCCGCACCAGCAGATAAAAGCCTCCTTATGTCCTCCAAGGAGGACACGCCACCACCCACCGTAAAGGGTATAAAGATCGTTTCCGCTACCCTTTGCACCACCTCTATCATGATCTTTCTCTCTTCTGCGGAGGCGGTTATGTCCAAAAAGACAAGCTCATCGGCGGATTGCTCTTCGTAGTTCTTTGCCACCTCCACTGGGTCCCCCGCATCCCTGAGGTTCTGAAACTTTACACCTTTTACCACCCTCCCTTTGTCCACATCCAAGCACGGAATTATTCTCTTAGCAAGCATCAGCGCTCCCTTCCTATCTGTTGGTAGATCTCTTTAAGAGGTAGGCGGTAATATATGGGTCTTCCATGAGGGCAGGTGTGAGGGTTTTGTAGTTTCACCCACTCTTTAAGCATAGCTCTAACTTGAGCAAGCGATAGCTTGTCTCCTGCCTTTATGGCACCTTTGCATGCTTTATCGGAGGTCTGTCCCTTCTCGTAGTTTATGCGTTCCGCAAGCAAATGCTGGTCTATGAAGTAAAGGCTTTCCATCCAGTTCACTATAAGTATTGTATCCTCCAAGATGCCCAAAAGCTCCGGCTCAGCCTTGTATGGATGACTCTCTTGGTTCAAGGATGGTATATGCGCTTTATGTCCTTTAAAAAGTTCTCTGAAAAGCTCTTTGATGTTTCCTTCCTTTTGGAGCTTTACCTCAAGTTTTTTGGGATGGATGTTGGCATCCACCACAAAGGGTGGGACCTCCAAAAGGCAGACCGCTATACGTTTTCCCACAGTTCTTTTTACGTAATCCGTTAAGCCCCTGTTTTGAACGGGTCTTGAATTTACAAAAAGCTTTACCTCTCCTTTTTTTTGAGAGAGGGAAACAAAGACCCTCAAGTGTAAGCCATCCCTTTCAATTTCCCTCTCTTCAAACTTGGTTTTGTATATCTCTTCCAACCGATCTCTTGCGCTTTGGGTGGATGGTAGGTTCAGAAGTTCCCTTCCTTCCGCCGTAAGTTTGAAGGATATTTCCGGTCTTGCCATTGCGTAGTCTCTTACAAGTCTCAGAATCCTTGCCCTCTCTGTATCTTCCTTCTTCAGAAGGTTCCTTCTTACTGGCAGGTTGTAAAAAAGGTCAAAGACCTCCACCCTTGTGCCCACCGCCATACCCTTTTCCCTCATATACACCACCTTTCCCTCTTCCACCCTCATTTCGTAGCCCCTGTCCTCTTGGTAAAAACGAGAACTTATGACCATCCTGCTAACTTGGGCTATGGCGTGAAGGGCTTCTCCCCTAAAGCCGTAGGTTTTTAACGAAAGCAGGTCTTCAAACCTTTCTATCTTACTGGTGTAAAAGGGCAGGATTACCTTAGGGAGGTCCTCCGGGTGTATGCCTACGCCGTCATCTTTAACGGAGACGTAGCGCTTTCCACCCTTTATGATCTCTATTTCTACTCTTTTTGCATTTGCATCAAGGGAGTTTTCTATCAGTTCCTTTACACAGTCCGCAGGGCTTTCTATAACTTCGCCCGCGGATATTTTAAACCTTACATCTTCTGGAAGTTCTTTGACAAACATTTACCATTGGGAGGTGAGCTTTGCCTTCTTGTTTAGGTATTTATCCACAGCCAACGCTGCCTTTACCCCATCCGCCGCTGCAATAACCGCCTGCTTTATGTTGTTGCAAAGCACATCCCCCGCCGCAAAAACACCGGGCACGGAGGTCATCATCTCCTCATTTACCACTATACAGTGCCCGTCCGTCATCTCCACTTGGTTCATAAGAAAATCCACCGAAGGCTTGTTTCCTCCTAAGAATATAAACACACCATCCACGGGTAGAATCTTTTTCTCTTTGGTTTCTATATTCTGAACCTCTAAGCCCTCCACAAAGGAAGAACCTACGATCTGGATAACCCTGTGGTGGGTAAGGATTTCCACGTTGGGATGGGACTTTATTTCTTCTATCATCTCTGGTGGTGCTTTTATGCGGGAAGAGGGAACCACCAGGTATATCTTGCTTGCAAACCTGCTTATAAACTCTGTCTCCTCTAAGGCGTAATCGTCCTCCCCTATCACCGCCACGGGTTTTCCTTTAAAGAATGCCGCATCGCAAATGCCACAGTAAGACACTCCCTTTCCTAAGAATTCCTCCTCTCCCTTGTATTTGTTTGCTCTTTCCATAGCTCCGGAGGCTACTATAACTGCCCTGCCCTTGAACTCCCTTCCGTCTATGGTATAGACCTTTTTTATATCTCCCAATAGATCTGTGGCAATAACTTTACCCCTTACAAACTTGGCACCAAAGGCTTTTGCATGTTCCCGCATAAGTTTTAAAAGCTCATAGCCAGAGATGGGACCCCTTATGCCAGGGTAGTTTTCTATTTGCTGGGTTACTCCTAAAGCACCGTCCGCTTCTGCCCTGTATAGCACTAAGGTGGATAGCCCTGCCCTCGCGGTGTATATGGCAGCGGAGGAGCCGGCAGGACCGGCTCCGATAATGATCACATCGTATATCTCATCGCTGCCAAGGTTTAAAGTCAGTTCCATATAATTCCTCCAACCTAATTAAATATAATCAGTCCTGCAGGGCAGCATAGACATTACCCACCAACTCTGGAGAGGGTTTTAGGGTTTTCTTTCCTTCATCCCATTTGGCAGGGCATGCTTCATCAGGATGGCTCATAAGATACACGTTTGCTTTCATCTTCCTCACCAGCTCATCAGCATTTCTTCCCACGTTGTAGTAATTGACCTCAGAGCCCACCAAAACTCCCTCTGGGTTAATTATGAAAGTTCCCCTTAGTGCCAAGCCCGTATCCTCGTCATAGACTCCAAAGAGCCTTGAAACCTTGCCTGTTGGGTCTGCACCCATTGGATAGCGCACCTTTTCCAAAAGCTTTTCTGTGGTCTGCCAAGCCAAGTGGGTGTATATGGTGTCGGTGGATACGGAGATCACCTCTACACCCATTTTTGTGAGTTCATCATAGTGCTCCGCCAAGTCTGCTAGCTCGGTAGGACACACAAAGGTAAAGTCTGCTGGGTAGAAAAAGAGCACCAGCCAGCGCTTTTCCTTCATAAAGTTCTCCAA
>JAEMPM010000174.1 GCA_022759285.1 Thermocrinis sp. | reverse complement strand
CTTGTGAAAATAAATGTACTAAGAGATTACAGGTTGATCCCCCTTGAAGAGGATGAAAAAAGGCTAAAGCTCTTGGCTCCCGAGGGATATGACTTTTTTCTTTTGGAAGAACTTAGGTTTTTGCTGGAAAAAGAAATAGACGTTGTTTTTGTAGATGAAAACACCTTTGCACAGGAACTTCAAAGGAGGCTCGCTCAAGAGGAAGTGGTGGTGGAAGGGGAAGAAGGTGAGGGAGAAGCCCTAAAGGACCTCCTGCTTGAAGAGGACAAGAGCCCTGCGGTTAGCTTTGTGAATTCTATGCTCATAAAGGCAACCACCCTTTCTGCCTCGGACATTCACATAGAGCCTTATCAGGATGCATCCTACGTTAGGTTTCGCCTTGATGGAATTTTGCACGACTATGTGAGCATACCCCTCTCTTTGCATGAGTCTGTGGTTTCTCGTATAAAAATTCTTGCTAACATGAACGTGGCGGAAAAAAGGGTGCCCCAAGATGGAAAGATCAGGGTCAAGGTTGGTGGCAGGGAGATGGATATAAGGGTCTCATCGGTGCCCACCGTTTATGGAGAGAGAATTGTCCTAAGGCTCTTGGACCGTTCCAATCAGATGCTAACCTTGGAGGACTTGGGGCTTTCTCCGGAGGACCTGCAAAAGGTCCAAAAGCTCGCCAAAAAACCTTACGGTATAGTTTTGGCTACGGGTCCCACTGGTTCTGGAAAGAGCACCACCCTTTACGCCATGATCCTGCAAATAAAAAGTCCAGAGAAAAACATAATCACCATAGAGGATCCACCTGAGTATCAGGTGAAGGGTGTTAGCCAGATTCAGGTTAATCCTAAGGTGGGGCTCACCTTTGCCAGCGGACTCAGGGCTATCCTCAGGCAGGACCCGGATGTGATTATGGTGGGTGAGATAAGAGATGCGGAGACTGCTGAAATTGCAGTCCATGCGGCACTTACTGGACACCTGGTGCTATCTACCCTTCATACCAACGACGCAGTCTCTGCAGTGGCAAGGCTTGCAGACCTCGGAATAGAGCCCTTTTTGATCGCCTCCTCCTTAGAAGGGGTCATAGCCCAAAGGCTGGTTAGGAAAATATGTCCCCAGTGTAAAACCGCATATAAACCATCCAAGGAGGAGCTAAAAGAGCTTGGCTTGGAAGGAGATCACATCTTTTACAAAGGCTTGGGCTGTGAACATTGTATGGGCACGGGTTACAAAGGAAGGACGGGGATCTTTGAGGTGCTTGAGCTGGACGAAGAGCTAAAGCAGTTTATACTAAAGACCCAAGACGCAACCGCCATAAAAAAGTTTGCCAAAGAAAAAGGTTTTAAGGACATGCTACAGGACGGCGTGAATAAGGTGCTACAGGGCATAACCACCTCGGAAGAGCTAATAAGGGCTACAAAAGTAGAATGATATACACGGGAGTGGACGGTAAAAAATCCTTTAGCGTTAATAAGTCCTTGCTTGGTAAGGGTTGGTCTTTCACTCAAAAGCTTGGTAAAAAAATATGTGTGGTGCCCTCGGATCTTTGCTTTGTAAAGGTTGAAAAGGCTTTCTCTCAAAAGCTCTCAGACCTAAGGGATTATTATCAGTTGGAGGTTTCCGAAAAGTTTGGGCAGGTGGGGTGGGATGTTTCTTTGCATGGGGATCTTGCCATTTTGGGCGTCTACAAGAACTTTAAGGGAGAAGATTGCTGGGACATAGACCTTGAGATATTTTCTTTGGCAAGGGTTTTGCATTTGCTCGGGGTGGATGGGTGCGTGCTGGACCTTGGCAAAAGAAAGAGCACTTTGGTATGCGTAGAAAGTGGTATTCTTTCCCGTTACAGGGTGCTACTCAGGGGTGGAGATTATTTAAACTCTCTGATAGACCCGGAGGAACCACAAAAGGCAGAGATGTTAAAGATAGAAAAGGGCTTGAAGTTAAAAGAGGTAGAGGATGGACTTCGGGGCATCCTGTATAACTTGAGGGTGGATCCTAACACTCCCATCCTTCTTAGTGGTGGGGGTGCCAAACTAAAAGGGTTAAGGGAACTCTTTGACAGGCTTATAGAGAACCCATACTGCCAGCCCGAATACACAAGCGCCTTTGGTGCCAGCTTAAAGTATGTGGTGAAAACTCCTTACCCAAACTTTGTAAAGAGGGAGCTATCTCCTCAGGAGTTTAGGTGGGCAGGCTTTTCTTTGGTGGGTGGATTGTTACTCTTTAGCTTGGCATACTTTGGCATAGAAAGGCTTTGGTCGGTGGAGCCCTTGAGGGAAAAAGAAAAAACTGAGTTTAGAAAACTTTTTCCTAACGCCCCACTGGTTGGTGTAAGGGAACAGATCCTCTCTAAGGCAAGCAAAGAAGAATCCTTCCAGCTTACGCAAAAGCTCCATGAATTATCTACCAAGCTTTCCCCGGACCTAAAGATATACTCCTTGGAATTTTCAAAGGATAGCCTTTTGGTAAGAGGTGAAGGAAAGGAGGAGGTGGTCAGAAAGCTTTCGCCAAAGTATGTTAAAAAAACGCCAGCGGGCACTTTGGAGTTTGAACTGGAACTACGATGAGGCTGAAAAAGAGGGATGCGATTATCTTCTTTGTTTTACTTTCTGCATTGCTTGCTTTTCTACTCTTAGATCGATATTACAAACTAAGGGATAGCTACTACAGAGATTACCTAAAGCATAAGGAAATTATGTTTTTGTTGGCAAACTATCAAGGAAAGAAAAGGGAAGAACCAACGGAGCAGTTGATAAGAGGGCTCTTTTCTCAATATCAGGGGGAGTTCAAGTCCTTTAGGCAAACGGATGCGGGCTACGAGGTGCAGGGAACAAACCTGCCCGGAGAAAAGCTTCCTTACCTGATCTATGCCTTGGAGGAAAAGGGCATAAGCGTGCAAAAGCTCAGAGCGGTGGATAACACTGGACGAGGGCTCTTTGAAGTATACTTGCTTTTGAAATGATCCCACTGCTTGCCCTGATGCTGTTTTTGATATCCACTTACTATGTGTTGGATGCATACTCTGCCACCAAGTCTGCTCAGAAGGTCGTGGAGGAGGTATCTTTTAAAGTGCAGGCAAGCTATGTCTTTTCTTACGCACTGCCTTTAGTGCTTGACCTTTTAAAAAAGGATGACCCTTCCGTGGATAGCCTTCAAGACAACTGGGCACAAGAGCTAACCTTAAAAACAGATAGGGGCGAACTGAGGATTACTATATACGATGAAGATAGGTTCTTAAACCTAAACTCAGTGGATGAAGGTCAATACGGAAAGTTCTTTGAAAGGCTCTTACAACTCCTTGCCATTGACCCTTCCTACAAAGAAAACCTTTTGATTTGGACTGGCAAATCAAAGGGTACTATAAAAACCGACTATCCCATAAAGAGGGCGCCTTTAGATGCAAAGGAAGAGCTCTATTACATGGGCTTTGATAAGCAAGATCTACTGGGAAAGGAACTGGGTGGAAAGTTTTATCCGGGGCTTTTAGAGCTTACCACAGTTGATTCCAAAGGAAAGGTCAATATAAACACCGCAAGCCTTTATGTACTGATGGCTCTTGATCAGAGAATAGACGAAACTTTAGCAAGCAAGATAATGGAAAGAAGAAACAGAGAACCTTTCAAAAAGCCTGAAGATTTGCTGATGGTGGATGGCATGACCCTTGATATCCTTTACAATATCAGGGATTTAATAGACGTAAAAAGCTCAACATTTCACATAAAGATGGAACTAAAGAGCGGAGAGAGGTCGGCAGTCTTTGAGGCGGTCTATGACAGGCAAGCAGATAAAATCCTTTATAAAAAGTTACTCTGAGTTCATCCTTTACCTGCTTGTGCTACTTTCCGTATCTTTGCACAAGTTTTTTGGCATTCCAAACCTTTCCATTCTCTTTTTGCTTTTTCCCCTTGCCTTTCTTGAGATAAGGCTTTTGGACAGGTGGGTTTTTCTTTGGTTGTTTTATCCAGTAGCCTTTTTATTTTTTGATGCCCTTTGGCTTTTGAGTATGACCCTCTCTGCCTTTGCGGAAGAGCTCTTCTTTAGAGCATACCTTATGAAAAAGTTCGGCAACCTGAAGGTCTCTCTTATGTTTGTGATCCCCCACTTTATCTTGTACCCCGGCATACTTTCCCTGCTCACCTTCTTTCCTTCTCTCTTCTTTGGCTTTGCTTATCAAAAAACGAAGTCTTTAGCTTTTGTTAGCCTTTTACATCTTTTTTCCAATTTGGTTTATTTTAAGCTAATTTCCTTTTTACCAACCTTCTGAGTACAGCAACAAAAAGCAAGGCTAACAGGGCAGTGTACAGGTCTGGGCTGGCACTGTTGCATCCACCACCACCTCCACCGCCTCCGCCACCACCAACACTTTCTCTCAATCCGCAAGTAAAGTTTTCTAGAGAACCAATGTAAATACTTCCGACACTACCAACACTGCTAAAGGAACTCAAGAAAGCCTTTCCATATCCGTATATATTGTTGGGCAAGGAGCCCGTAAAACCATCCGAGAGGGCTTGGGAGGATAAAATACCTCTAACTTCGTTTACATCCAAGTTAGGATTTGCTTCCAAAATCAGAGCCACCAAACCAGCTACTACTGGTGAAGCCATGGAAGTTCCTGCCATTTGTATGTAATCACTGGTTCCTGCCTCAGGACCGAGCACATAGTATCCGGGTGCCACCACCTCCGGCTTTAGCCTTCCATCCCTTGTGGGTCCTCG
>JAEMPM010000007.1 GCA_022759285.1 Thermocrinis sp. | reverse complement strand
AATTCGCTACGAGGATAGAAACCACGAACCTTTGCTAGCGCCCGAAGAGAGGGTAAAGACCTTTAGGGAGTATGCCCTTGGATATTCGGTCTCCCTTGCCTTAGACGAGGCAAAAAGATGTCTACTATGCAAGGATGCAGATCAAAGGTGCATAAAGGCTTGTCCCGCGGGTATTGATATACCGGGATTTATAAAAAAGCTTTCGGAAGGGGACCTCTTTGGTGCTTACAGGGTTATCGTGCAGTCTAATCCCTTTCCCTCTGTGTGTGGTAGGGTGTGTCCCCAAGAGAAGCAATGTGAAGGCTCTTGCATACTGCACTACGACACGGTAAGAAACAGAAAAAACAAAGGCTTACCCGTTAACATAGGAGCTCTGGAAAAGTTTGTGGGAGACTTTGTGCGTATCTCGGGCGTTCAACTGGAACAAAGGGCAGAGCCTACTGGAAAGCGAGTTGCAGTGGTGGGTGCTGGTCCCAGTGGTTTGGCGTGTGCATACGAGCTTTCTATACTTGGACACAGTGTGGATGTTTATGAAGCCCTTCCAAAAGCTGGTGGAGTTATGGCTTATGGCATACCTGCTGCGAGACTGGACAAGAGTATATTAGATTGGGAAGTGGAAAGACTCAAAAGGCTTGGAGTACGTTTCTTTTTTGGATGGGTCGTAGGTAGGACCATTAAGTTGGAGGAGCTTTTGGAAAAATACGATGCGGTGTTTTTAGGAGTTGGTGCGGGGAGGGGAAGCCTTGGTATAAAGGGGGACCACCTAAAGGGTGTCTATTCCGCTATTGAGGTTTTAACTCGGGTGGGTTTGCTAAAGGCAAACGAGTTTCCTCACTCTGCCACACCGATAAAACTTGGTAAGCGCACTGCCATAATAGGTGGAGGCTTTACTGCGATAGATTGTGCCATAACCGCCTTAAGGCTTGGGGTAGAGACTCACGTGCTATACAGAAGAACACGGGAGACATCCTCTGCAAAGGATGAAGAGTGGGACCATATAGCTCAAGAAGGTGCCATCTTACATTGGCTTACTCAACCGGTGGAAATTTTAGGTGATGAAGAAGGAAAGGTAGTGGGTGTTAAGTGTATAAAGATGCGACTTGGAGAACCAGACGAGAGCGGAAGGCCAAAACCAGAACCTATTCCGGGCTCCGAACATATAATAGAATGTGATTCGGTGATATTTGCCATAGGACAAAAGGCAAACCCAGTGGCCTACGGAGAGGTTAAGGGCTTGGAGCTAACCCCTTGGGGTACCGTCAAAGTGGATGAAGAGTTTAGAACCAGCATAAAGGGTCTCTTTGCAGGCGGGGATGTGGTTAATGGGGGAGACACAGTAGTAAGGGCAATAGCCCATGGCAAAAAAGCCGCAAGATCTATACATAAATACCTTATGGAGGTAAATAAATGAAGAAGGTAGCCGTAATTCTTGCAGTGGTTTTAGCAGGCTTTTTTGTATTCAGGGCTTGCGGAACAAACCCAGAGGAAGCTTCAGAAAGTACAGTAAAGGAATTCCTCTCTGCAATAAAGGACGGTGATGGCAAAGAAGCAGTAATGCTGCTCTATCCACCTTTCAGGGATGCCCTTGTGCAGGATGTAAAACTGCCCGTACAACTTACAGAAATGAGGCCCTCCGAGATGCTTGCCTGTGCTTTAAGTTCCATGGGAGAAAACATTGAAAAGGTTAAAGTCTTGGATGTCAAAGCAATAGACGATAAGCATGGAGAAGTCATAGTCAAGATAGTAGACAAAAACGGAACAGAAAAGCTCTTGGATTTTATCACCATAAAGGACGAGAAAAGGTGGAAGATCGCTAGCATATCCAATGTTAAATGAAAGTCCTCCTGTGGCAAACTGCCTACTTGGGGGATGTGGTCCTTGCTACATCCCTTCTTAGAATTCTAACAAAAAGGTTTCAAAAGGTTGGTTTTGTAGGTAGACCCTTCATAAAGGAGCTGTTAAAGGGATACGATGTAGAGCTTATCTCGTTCAACAAAGGATTTTTAGAGTCCTTCAGTATAAGAAAGATTATAAGATCATACGATGCAGTTCTTTCTGCCCACAGGTCTATGCGAACAGCCCTCATTCTTTACTTCTCTGGAATACCCTTAAGAGTAGGTTTTGATAAATCTGAGCTTGCTTTTTTGTACACTCACACAGTTCCTCACCGATGGGGCATGCATGAGGTAGAAAGAAATGCACAGCTTTTGAAGCCTCTAGGTATTGTCCCAGAACCGGAAGAACTCTATCCGAAACTTTTTGTGGAAGAAGACGAGGTTAAAAGCGTAATAGAAAAATTCCAACTTCCTGAGGAGTACGTAGTATTATCACCCTTTTCTAATTTCTCGTTAAAGGAGTGGCATATAGACAATTGGTTAGAATTGGCTAAGGCTATAGGAAAAAAAGTAGTAGTGGTAGGCACGGAAAAGGATATGGAAAGGGCGAGGGTTTTTGATGCATACGCCATAAACTTGGTGGGTAAAACTTCTTTGAGGGAGCTTATGGCAGTTATTTCAAGGGCAAAGCTTGTGATCTCCTGCGATTCCTCCCCGGTGCATATAGCCAATGCTTTAGATGTGCCAGCTATAACCATTTACACCTCCACTTCACCCATCTACGGCTTTTATCCCCTAAAGGGTGCGTACCTTACTCCAGAGCTTGCCTGTTCTCCTTGTTCACCCAATCCAAAAAAGTGCAAGACAGGAACTTACGACTGCGTAGGGGCAGTAAGCGTAGAGAGTGTCCTTTCTCTCTGCCAGACCTTTATTACCGACTGAACTAAACCTACCATGATGAGAGACGCAAAAAGGTTTGAAGTTCCGTAGCTAACAAAGGGCAGGGCTATACCCTTAGGTGGCAAAAGGTTGGATGCCATAGCCAAATTCCACAGAAAGGCGAGGGAAAAGTTTATAGCTACCCCAAAGAGCAAAAGCTTTCCGAAGGGTTCATCCACCTTAACAGAATAGTAAAACAGCCTGCCTACCAGCAGGGCATAGAGCAAAACCACCATCATCACACCCAAAAAGCCCATCTCTTCTCCGATGATGGAAATAACATAGTCTGTGTCTGCTTCGGGCAGTGCACCCATTTTTTGAATACCTTTACCAATGCCCACCCCAAAAGGACCACCTTTAGCGAGGGCATAGAGTGACTGTATGATTTGATAGCCAGTATCCTCCGCTTCTGCAAAAGGGTCAATCCACGCAGATAACCTTTCGGATACATAACCCTTTTTTAGTAAAAAGAAGCTAAAAAAGGCCACAAGGAAAATAGCAGGGACATAAAGCCGGTAAGGTATTCCACCCACATACATAAGGCTAAAGGAAAGAAGGAGTATAAACAAAGCACCACCTTTGTCCGGCTGTAAAACTAAAAAAATGGCATGCAAAAGGACTATAAAAAAAGCCCAAGAGAAGCTCTTTATGCTTCTCAAAGACCCCTTGCTAACTATGTAATAGGATAGAAAGATGATTATTACTATCTTTGCAAACTCTAAAGGTTGTACACTGCCACCAAAAAGCCACCGCTCTACTGCCTTACCGGAGGCCGCTTTTTTTACAAGAACAATGAATAGGGAACCCAAAGAAATCCCCACCAAAAGATATACATACTTTCCTTTAAACAATCTTTTGTAATCAATTTTAGCAATGTAAAAGGAAGATAAAAGTCCCGCAAGAAAGACCACAAACTGTAAGATCGGTCTTTTCAGTGTTTGAAGGTCAAACTCCGAAGCAGACAGCACATTGGCGCTTATTATGGCGGTCTCCCCCATCAAAAAAAGCAAAACAACCGAGTAAAAAATCCATCTATCGGGCATCGCTTAGTATTTTATATAGGTTTGAAAGGTAGCATTCCTTAACCTGCTTTGCAAAGTCTTGCAGGTTAAAGTCTGGATAAGCAAGCTTTCCCTCCAAAATCTCCTTTGCTATTGCCACCGCTTCCTGAGGACTTCTCACGTTAAAACCTAAATTCTTTGAAAGGATAAACTCTTCCAAATCTTTCACCTTATGAGTGTAGGGGCCAAACAGGACAAACTTTCTGTAATAGGCAGGTTCCAAGAGATTGTGCCCTCCAACACCTTCAGCAAAGGTGCCACCCACCAAGGCTAAGTCTCCAAGGGCATAAAGATAAAAAAGCTCACCCAAACTATCCACCACAATAACCTGACAGTTTTCTTTGCTTTCACTCTTTAAACAAGGTTTGAACTCCTTAAGCCCTTCTATAAACACATCCACCTTTGATACATGCCTAGGTACCACTACCAGATTAACTTGACCTATTTCCTCTAAAAGCCTTCTGTAAAACTCCTTCAAAAAGGGAAGCTCCTGCGGATGGAAGCTACCCGCTACTATGGTCTTTCCTTTCCGAAGTAGTAGGGAGACCCTTTTCTCTTCCCTTTCCAAGACCACCTTTAGATTACCGCAGGCTATTGCATTAACTCCATAACCTTCAAAGATTTCTCTGTCTTTTTCTGTCCTGCATAGGATCAGGTCAAATTGCTTTGTAAGTATCCTTTCCCAAAAGCTACCTTTTGCGTAGGCGTTGAGCAAAACCTTCTTTGCCTTTACCTCTTTTAACAAAAAATACCAAAGCTCCCTTTCCATGATCAAAAGAGCGTATGGATTTGCCTGCTTTTCAAAGAGTTTCACGGAAAGGGGATTGTCCAGAGGTAATGGGTGCATTGCGTCGTAAAAACTTCCTTGAGTTTTCAGAAATTCC
>JAEMPM010000162.1:3500-4853 GCA_022759285.1 Thermocrinis sp. | reverse complement strand
CCCCCACTCCCTGAGCAACGCAAAATTGCCCAAATCCTTGAGACTGTTGATAAAGCCATAGAAAAAACCGAGAAGATCATAGAAAAATACAAACGCATAAAACAGGGCTTGATGCAGGATTTACTTACCAAAGGCATAGATGAAAAGGGCAACATCCGAAGCGAAAAAACGCACAAATTTAAAGACTCTCCACTTGGAAGGATACCAGAAGAGTGGGAAGTGGTGAGATTGGGAGAGATTGGAGAAATTATAGATGGTGATTGGATACTGGAAAAATACTATACTGAAAGTGGTGTAAGACTTATTCAAGTTGGTGATATAGGCATTGGGAAACTATTAAACAAGTCAAACCACTATATATCAGAAAAGTCCGCAAGGCATCTAAAGGTTAAATTTTTAAAAGAGGGTCAGATACTAATTTCACGGCTACCTGATCCAATTGGAAGAAGCTGTTTGGTACCAAAGTTGCCATATCCTGCTATTACCGCAGTAGATGTAAGTATTCTTACAGTATACGAAGATATATCTGAGAAAACTTTTATTGTTCAAATCTTAAACACTGACCTATTTTTTGGACAGTGTTCAAATTTAGCCTCGGGAACAACGAGATCTAGAATAAGCAGGAGTAATTTAAAAAACCTCCTCATCCCCCTTCCTCCTCTCTCCGAGCAAAAACGCATTGCAGAAATTCTCTCACAAATAGACCAAGCCATAGAAAAAGAAGAAAAATACAAAGAAAAACTTGAAAGGTTAAAAAAGGGACTAATGGAGGACTTGCTTACGGGCAAAGTTAGAGTTAATAAATTAGTAGAGGAGGAAAATCATGAGCTGGCTTGATGAAGAACATCAGGTAGAAAATTCCTTTCTTGCCCAGCTTAAAAGGCTTGGGTGGGAAATATACAGGCAAAACAAAGAAAACCCAGAGGATACAAAGGAAATAATAGGCTTTAATAGAGACAATGAACCAATTGATGGCACCACCAAAAAGTTTAGGACTACCTTCCGAGAGGTGATCCTTGAGGATGTTTTAAGGCAGTCCATCAAAAGGATAAATCCATGGATAGAAGAGGACCAAGTAGATTATGTGGTTAGAAGACTAAAAGAGCCACAGGCTAATTCACTTTTTGAAGCCAACAGGGAGATTCACGAGCTACTTCTTGAGAACATACCAGTATCCGAAAACAGAAAAACAGGAGAAAGAAGCCCGTCGGTTTATATCATAGACTTTAAAAACCCAGAGAACAATTCTTTTATAGCCATTTCCCAGTTTAAGGTGAATGTTCCCGGAACAGAAAAGCACATAATCCCCGATATTGTCCTGTTTGTGAATGGTTTGCCCCTTGTGGTGGTTGA
>JAEMPM010000162.1:0-3400 GCA_022759285.1 Thermocrinis sp. | reverse complement strand
CACTTTGTAGAGTGGAAGGACCCATACCCCTACTCCCTTTCGGACATAGACCCAACCGCAACCACCATTACAAGCCAGCAGATCTTGGTCCAAGGCATGCTAAACAAGAATACCCTTATTGAATTGCTTCATACCTTTACCATCTTTAAAGATAACGCTAAGATAGTTCCACGATACCAGCAATACAGGGCGGTAAAAAAGATCATAGAGCGTATAAAGAATGGAAAAACTCCAGAAGAAAAGGGCGGAATAATTTGGCATACGCAAGGTTCTGGAAAGTCTCTGACTATGATGTATGTGGTTAGGGCTATGTTTCATGATGAAGAACTGAGGAAATACAAGGTTGTTTTTATTACCGACAGAAAGGATTTAGAGAGGCAACTTGAGAGTGTTTCAAAGGGTGTTGGTTTTACTGTCCATGTTGCAAAAAGCGTGGAACATTTAAAGGAGCTTTTAAGGACAAACACCCCAGACCTTGTTATGGGCTTGGTGCATAAATTCCAAGAGAGGGAGCTAAAAACCCAGTTTCCTGTGCTTAACGAATCTCCCAACATCTTGGTTATGATTGACGAAGCCCATCGGAGCCAATATAAGCTTTTGGGAGCCAACCTAAGACGTGCCCTACCCAACGCAGTAAAGCTTGCCTTTACAGGCACACCCATAGAAAAGACAGAAAAGACCTTTGGAGATTACATAGACAAATACAGCATAAGGCAGGCGGTAGAGGATGGCGTAACCGTTGAGATCGTCTATGAGGGAAGGGTGCACGGTGCGGAAATTTCCGACGAAGAGTCTGCCAACAGAAAGTTTGAGGATGTGTTTAAGGAGGTTTCTGAAGATGAAAGAAGGCTTATTCTCGGTAAATACACATGGAAGGAATACCTTGAGGCGGAGCAGGTAATAAGGGACAAGGCTAAGGATATGATAGAGCATTACATAACCCATGTTTTTCCAAATGGGCTTAAAGCACAGGTGGTGGCTGTTTCCCGCTTTGCGGCAATTAGGTATAAACACGCCCTTGAGTTAGCCCTAAAGGAGAAAATAAAAGAACTTGAGGAGAAAGGAACCAACTTAGACCTTGAGACCCTAAAAAGGCTAAAGGTTGCGGTGGTAATCTCTGCATCTCCCAACGACGACCCGAACATTTACAAAAAGGAATACACTGACGAAAACGAGCACAGAAAGAACATAGCAAGCTTTAAGCTACCCTTTGGAGCGGTCACCCAAGATGGGCTAACCGGTGATGTTGGTATCCTTGTGGTTAATAACATGCTTATAACTGGCTTTGATGCACCCATTGAGCAGGTGATGTATCTTGATAACATCCTTAAAGGCCACAACCTTTTGCAGGCAATTGCAAGGGTCAATAGAGTTTATAACAAAAACAAAACCTGTGGCTTTGTGGTGGATTATGTGGGAGTTCTAAAACACTTAGAAGAAGCCCTTGCCATATACGCCAGCGAAGATATACAGGAGATCACTCAAGTGGTAAAAAACAAAAATAAAAGCCTTGACGACCTACAAGCTTCGCACCGTGCAATAGAAGAGTTTTTTAAAAACCATGGGATCCCCAATTGGAGGCAAGACATAGATGAATGCGTTGACCTTTTGGGGGATGAAAAGATAAAGGATGAGTTTATAAGTCTATTTAGAAAGTTCAGTAGAGCTCTGGATGCGGTCCTGCCAGACCCAAGGGCTTTGAAATATGTCTCTGACCTAAAAATTCTTGGCTACATAAAGGAATCTGCAAGAAACAGATACAGGGATGACAAGCTGAGCCTAAGGGATGCCAGCAAAAAGATAAGGGAGATTGTAGAGGAGTATCTACTATCGCAGGGCATAGACCCCAAGGTTCCTCCTACTCCCCTTTTTGATGATGCCTTTTTGGAAAAGCTTAAGGCAAAGCCTCTGAAGGCAAAAGCACAAGAGTTGGAGTATGCCATTTTGGAACACATTGAAAAACACTACGAAGAAGACCCAGAGTTTTACGAAAGATTTTCCGACAGGTTAAGGAGGGTTCTGGAAGAGTACCGAGAGAATTGGGAAGAGATAGTCAGAGAGCTTGAAAAACTAAGAGAAGATATGAAGAAAGGAAGGGAGGCAGAAAACACCTTTGGTTTGGACCCCAAAAAGGAAATGCCATTTTTTGGAGTGCTTAAGATGTCCCTTTTTGGTAAAGAACCTATTGAAAACCTAACGGAGGAAGACATAGGTTTTCTTGTGGACTCAACAAGAGATATACTTAGCATACTTGAGAGAGAAGTTACGATGGAGGATTTTTGGGACAATTACAACAAGATAAGGCGGGTTAAAGGTTGGATAATGAACAACATTTTGTTGCCCAAAGGAGCACAAAGTAAACTTTTGAAAGATAAAGTGAGAGAAAAAAGAAACGAAATAGCCCAAAGAATAATGGAGCTTGCCTACCATATATTTGGGAGAAAAACAAATGCAGCCTGAGATTTACAAGATCATAAGGACAGATAGAAAGACCATAGCTCTGCAGATCACAGAAGATGGTAGGCTGATAGTTAAGGCACCTTTGAAGGTTAGCGATGAGAAAATCATGGAAGTGGTCTTAAAGCACAAAAAGTGGATAGAAAGCAAAATAAAAGAGGTTCTCTCTCGGGATCCAAAGGTGGGCAAAAAGGAGTTTGTTAATGGAGAAAGCTTTTTGTATCTTGGGAGGTTCTACAAACTGTACATAGTGGAAGATCAAGAGGAGCCCATAAAGTTTGAAAACGGTTTTTTCCTTTCCAAAAAGTTCCTACCCTATGCCAGAGAAGTCTTTATAGCTTGGTATAAAGAGGCCGCTTTAGAGAAAATCTCCCAAAGGGTAGAGTTTTACGCAAAAAAAGCGGGCTTAAAGTATGGAAGGATAAGAATAACGGATGCACAAAGGAGATGGGGCTCCTGCTCGGGCAATAACCTTAACTTCTCTTGGAGGCTAATTATGGCACCACTTCCAGTTATAGACTATGTGGTAGTTCATGAACTTGCCCATATAGAGGAGAAAAATCACGGCAAAAACTTTTGGGCAAAGGTCAAAGTGTTGATGCCCGACTACCAAAAGCATCACCAGTGGTTAAAGGAAAACGGGCATCTATTAAGACTATGAATGCCTAGACTTGATTTTCGAGGTTCTATTTCCTTGGAGTAATTTTCACCTAATGTAGCCTATAATTTATAGCGACAAAGCTAAGGAGGTAGGATCGTGGGGAACGTTTTTGTTCTTGCCCTACTGATCCTAAGTGTTCTCCTAACTGCATGCGGTGGTGGTGGCGGAACCGTCTCCAGCCTGCCAAATAGTGGAAGTAGTAGTGGTGGTGGAATCGTCCCTGGCCTGCCAGGTGGTGGAAGTGGTGGAGGTGGTGGAAATGTCCCTAGCCTGCCAGGTGGT
>JAEMPM010000106.1 GCA_022759285.1 Thermocrinis sp. | reverse complement strand
TTGCTTAGCTTTGTGTTCTTCATAAAGGAATTTGGGCTTCTTTGAAGGCTTCTTCAAATACTTAACAGCTATTCATACAGAAAAACCCTTGAGAAAGCATCTTGGAAGAATGTGCTAAGCTTCAAAAAGGACTACCTTTCATAGCAGATAAAGGCTACGATGCTGAGGTATAGGGTAGATTTTTAGAACAGCCTCATTAATTCTTAAGTTTTCTTTGGGTTAGAAACAAGCGCCTTTTCGAAGACCTGGTCTAAGTCTTTGACAAAGTGAAAGGTCATTTTATCCCTCACATAGGCTGGTAAATCTTCCAAAACTTCATCTTTATTCTTCTCAGGAAGGATCACCTCATATATACCAGCCCTCTTGGCGGCGAGGATCTTCTCCTTTAGTCCGCCCACTGGCAAAACCCTTCCACGTAGTGTGACTTCTCCAGTCATGGCAATGTCAGACCTAACCGGTATGTCCGTAAACAGAGAAAGTAGGGCTGTAGCAATGGTAATACCCGCAGAGGGTCCGTCCTTAGGCACAGCTCCCTCTGGTACATGTATATGCACATCCCAGTTGGAAAACTCCTCTGGGTTTATTCCGTAATCTTCCGCCTTGGACTTTATGTAAGACAGCGCCGCCTGAGCGGACTCTTTCATCACATCTCCAAGAGAACCGGTAAGTATGAGATTGCCCTTGCCTTTAAACCTAGTTGCCTCTATGAGCATAATCTCACCGCCTACTTCTGTCCAAGCAAGACCTGTTGCCAAGCCAACCATCGGTGTATCTTCCTTCTCTGTAAATCTTTTGGGCACTCCCAAAAATCCTTTAACATCTTGGGCTTTTACCTCAAAGGGCGGCTTCTCGCCCCTTAGCTTTCTGAGGGCAAGCTTTCTTAGGATAGTTCCCAACTGCCTTTGGAGGTTTCTAACTCCAGATTCACGAGTGTAGCCTCTTATAACCTCCAAAATGGCTTCTTCTTGGAATATAACCTCTCCCTCTTTGAAGCCGTGCAAGGGCAAAAGTTTAGGCAACAGATGATTTTTGGCTATAAATACCTTCTCTTCCTCCGAATAACCAGAAAGATAGATCACCTCCATCCTATCAAGGAGAGGTCTTGGAATTGTATCCACCCTGTTGGCGGTGCAGATAAAGAACACCTCCGACAGGTCAAAGGGTAAGCCTATGTACAGGTCTGTAAAGGTCTTGTTTTGTTCTGGGTCCAACACCTCCAAAAGCGCTGCGGCAGGGTCCCCTTGGAAGGATACGGATATCTTATCCACCTCATCCAGAACGATCAGAGGGTTTTTGGTGCCCGCCTGCTTTACCGCCTGAATGATCCGACCCGGTAAAGCACCCACATAGGTTCTTCTGTGTCCTCTGATCTCCGCCTCGTCCCTTATACCACCTAAGGATATTCTCACGAACTTTTTACCTAAGGCTTCTGCTATGGATTTTCCAAGGGATGTTTTGCCAACGCCTGGAGGACCCACAAAGCAGAGGATCTGCACTGCGGTGCTTTTACCTTTTGTAAGCTTCTTCACCGCCAAATACTCTATGATTCGCTCCTTTACCTTTTCTAAGTTGTAGTGATCCCTGTCCAAGATCCCTTTGACCCTTTCTAAGTTGTATCTGTCTTTGGTTTTTTTGTTCCAAGGCAATTCCAAGACCCAATCAAGCCAAGTTCTTATTACCCCGGCTTCCGCAGATTCTGGATGCATTCTCTCCAGCCTTTTTATCTGCTTTTCTATCTCCTCCCGCGTTTCTTTTGAGAGCTTCAACTGGGCTAACTTCTTTCTGTAGTTCTCTATCTCTTCCTTTTTCTCGTCAAGCTCTCCGAGCTCCTCTTGGATAGCCTTTAGCTGTTGCCTGAGGAAGTATTCTCTTTGCTCCTTTTCTATTCTTTCCCTTGCAGTGTTCCTGATTCTGCTTTGGACTTCCAACATACCCACTTCGTTGGATAGATACTGGTATACCAGCTTTAGCCTTTCGATAGGATCCAAGCTTTCTAAGACCTTCTGGGCTTCGTGGGACTTTATGTCCGAGATGGATGCCACGAGGTCCGCCAGCTTTCCAGGATCCTCCAACTCCCTTATTACCATCAAAAGATCCGGAATCACCTGCTTTCCTAAGGCTACCGCCCTATCCAAAAGTTCTTTTACAGCGGAAATGTACGCCTTGTCTTCTCTGCTAAGTTCCTCTGGGTTTATCTCCTTTTCATCTATAGCTTTAACCAACGCCCAGTAATGGTCTTCCTTTTTGTAGTAATCCTTTATATGCGCCCTCTTTATGCCCTGCACGAGTATTTTTAGCCTTCCTTCTTCCAAAGGTGTTGCCCGGATGATGTGAGCTATAACACCCATAGAGTAAATGCCTTCTTTATCTGGCTCCTCCACGTTCTTTTCCTTTTGCAAGACCAAAAGGATTAGTCTGTCCCTTTTAAGGGCGCTCTCTATAGCTCTTACGGAAAAGTCCCTGCCAACAAAGAGAGGAACAACCATAGCGGGAAAGACCACCAGGTCCCTCAGAGGCATGGCAGGCAGTTCAAACTCCTCCGACGGAACCCCCGGCAATCTGAAAAAGTCCTCCACCATCAACTTGTTAGCTCCTCCACAAAGGTTTTTGGATCAAACTCCTGCAAATCCTCCAAACCTTCACCTACCCCCAAAAGCTTTATAGGAATTTTCAGCTCACCGCATATGGGCACCACCGCACCACCCTTTGCAGAACCATCCAACTTGGTAAGTACTATACCGCTAACATCCACCGCCTCCTTAAAGACCTTAGCCTGTGAAAGAGCGTTCTGCCCTATTGTGGCATCTAACACCAAGAGGGTTTCGGTGGGTTCCTCTGGGTAGAACTTCTGAATGACCTGCTTTATTTTCCTTAGCTCCCTGATAAGCGGCTCCTTTGTGTGAAGCCTGCCGGCGGTATCTATTAAAACCACATCGTAGTTTTCCTTCTGAGCCTTTTCTAAAGCCTGATAAACCACCGATGCAGGGTCTGCACCCTCTTCCTTATAGACTATATCCGCTCCGCTTCTTTGAGCCCAAACCTGCAACTGCTCTATCGCTGCAGACCTGAAGGTGTCTCCAGCACAGAGCAGAACACTTTTCCCTTGACTTTTGAACCTATAGGCAAGCTTTCCTATGGTGGTAGTTTTTCCAGAACCGTTGACTCCCAAAAAGAGATAAACCTTGCCTTCTTTTAACTCTCCTTTACACTTTCCTATGTAGCTTAGCAACTTCTCCCTCAGCACAGGCAACAGTTCTTCCCAGGTTTTTATGTTTTTTCTTATAGCTTCCTTTCTTAGCTCCTCCACCAGTTGCTCCGCAGTTTTTACTCCAATGTCTGCCCTTATAAGCCTTTCTTCAAGCTCCTCTAACAGTTCCTCATCCACCTTTCTCCCTGCAAAGATAACACCAAACTCAAGAAGCTCCCTTGTCTTTCTTAAACCTTTGCGGAGCTTTTCCAAAAAGCTCTCTTTTTTTACCTCTACAAGACCAAGCTTTTTCTTTATCTCCAAAATGTGTTCTTCTAACTCCTTCTTTTGGATTTCGTTTGCCAGTTTAAAAGCCCTCTCAAAAAACTCAAGGCTTTCCTTGGGCTGTGCCTCCTTCAAAAGCATCCCAGCCCTATAGAGGCTCTCATAATCTCCCACCTTGGAATACTCTTCCACCGCCTTTTGGATCTCTCCCACTTTCTCATAGAGAAGTGCCCTTTCTTTGGCAGTGGCTAAATTTTTGTCGTAGTATTCCACCAGTTGGTAGGCATAATAATACTTGCCTTCATCCATATAAAGCTTAAAGAGAATGGGTCGTAGTTCAGGATCCTCTTTGAATTTTTCTAAGATTTCTATAGCTTTGTCTTTTTTACCCTTTTCTATGAGCTTAAGAATGGCAGATTTATCTCCCTTTTCCGCTAACTTTTCATCTTCTGACTTTTTAAAAAAGCCAAACATTTCACTTCATAGCTTCTACTGCGTTAACTATATCTATAAGCTCGTAGGTTATGGACTCCTGCCTTGCTTTGTTGAAGATCAAAGTCCAAGTCCTTATAAGTTCGTCCGCGTTGCGCGTAGCATTATCCATGGCTACCATCCGGGCAAAGTGCTCCGCTGCGTTGGACTCAAGCATAGCCCTGTACAGTTGATAGTTCAAATAAAGGTCAATGAGCTTGTTTATGAACGTTTCCGTATCCACCTCAAACTCGTAGGAGCTATAATCTTGCTCTTTTTGCTCTATCCTTTCAAAGGGTAAGAACCTTCTAACTACAGGTTTGTAGCTTACCCTTGTGACCATTTCATTGTTTATTAGATACACTCCGTCCGTTTCCTTATCTTGGTATCTTTGCCGAACTAATTCGCCTACCTCTTTGACCACATCAAAGTTGATTTCCTTTCTAAAAACCTCCTCGTAAGCCTTCAAAACCTTCCAACTTCTCTTTTGGAAGTATTGAGCTCCCTTACGTCCTATGAGTATAAGGGATACCTCTATGCCATTCTGATTTTTTTCTGCAATAAGCTCTTCTGTCCTTTTTATCACGTTTGAGTTAAAAGCCCCAGCCAAACCTCTATCTGCAGTTATAAGAATGATATCAACCCTTCTTTCCTCCCTAACCTCCAAAAGGGGATGTGTGTTCATGTCCACATGGGCAGAAAGGTGAGCAAGCACCTCGTAAAGTCTTTCTGAGTAGGGTCTTGAGGCGTATATTGCCTCCTGAGCCTTTCTCAGCTTGGCGGCGGAGACCACTTTCATAGCGTTTGTGATCCTTCTGGTATTCTTTATACCTTGAATCTTTCTTCTTATATCCCTCGGAGAAAGCTTTGGCATGGCATTTAAATTATAACACAGAGTTCCCCTCTGTATAGA
>JAEMPM010000158.1 GCA_022759285.1 Thermocrinis sp. | reverse complement strand
TGGGAATACAAAGTGGCGAATGAGGTTTGAGGAGCTAAAGCCCAAGATACAAGGTCTAACCTATTTGGATGAAGGCTGGAGGGGAATTGTATACAAGGGTTTTTTTGAAGGGAAGGAAGTTGCCATAAAAGTGGCAAAAGCCCAAGAGAAGGAGTACGCTATAAGGAAAGAGGCAAGAATTTTAGAAAGGCTGAGGGACTACCCTTACTTTCCAAAGCTTATCCTCAGTGGGGAAGATTTTATCATGTATGAGTTTATCGATGGAGTACCCATAGAGGACCTTTCCCTTACTCCTGAGGAGAAGCTGAGTTTATACATGCAGATTTTGGAAATTGCCTATCTCCTAGACAGTCTTAGGATTAACAGGGATGAGTTTGCACGGCTTGACAAGAATCTACTGGTAGGGAAAGATGGAAGGCTTTACCTCCTTGACTTTGAAAGAGGTGCCTTGGATGTTAAAAAACCACACAACTTTACCCAATTTTTACAGTTTTTGAGGAAGGAAGGAATAATATCCACAACGCAAGCTCTTGAGCTGGGAAAGGAATACAAAAAAGAACCAAAGTTGGTAAAGGAAAAGGTCCATGCTATCCTTAGTTCAGCTTTATCAATTGCTACTTGATTTTTATGGCTATCAAGGTTGGTGGCCTGTGGATGAAGGCTATCATAGAGCCAAGGGCACAGACCCAAGGGATGAGATAATAATAGGGGCAGTACTGACGCAAAACACCGCGTGGAGGAACGTAGAAAAAGCTTTAGAAAACCTTAAAAAATATGGAGAACTTTCCCTTGAGTTTATTCGGCGGGTATCCACCAAAGAGCTTGAGGAGTTAATAAGACCCTCCGGCTTTTACAGGCTAAAAGCCCAGAGGTTAAAGCATGTTGCCGAGTTTTTTAATCCAACAGATGTGGTGAATAGAGTTAGCAGAGAAGAGCTCTTGAAGATAAAAGGTATTGGCAAAGAAACTGCGGACGCAATTCTTCTGTATGCAGGAGGTCGTCTAAGCTTTGTAATAGACGCTTACACGAAAAGACTTTTCAAAAGACTATATGGTCTGGATGGTGGCTATGAAGACTTAAAAACCTATGTGGAGGAGAACATTCCAAAAGATCTAACCATCTATAAGGAGTTTCACGCTTTGATTGATGAACATGCGAAAAAATATTGTAAAAGCATCCCCCGGTGTGGGGGATGTTTTTTGAGAAACTTCTGTCTTAATGCAATCCCATCCTCTTGAGAATTCTTTCTCTCCAAATCCATATTAGAATACCCATAACTATAAGATAACCTATGGTCACTACGCCCATAATGTTTCTCTTTGCCTTTTCCGCAGGGGATGGTTCAGATACAGACATCAAATAGGCAATGATTTTGGCTGTATCCTCTGGTCTTCCAGTCATGACAGGTGGCATTGCTGTTCCAGGAAGAACTTTTTGGGGTTCAAGGATAAAGTTGTAAAGATACTCAGGACCTTTTACCAAGTATATGGTAGAGAGGTCTGGAGGGATTTTTCCATAAGATTCCTTCATGGAATTTAGGTCGTTCATAAATACAGCTTCATAAACATCTCTTGGAAGGACCTTACCGTATTTTTCTTGGAGCTGTTTTAGCATAGGGTTAGCCTGCACCTGTGCAGGGTAGATAGCATCGTACCTTACCGAGTGACAAGATGCACAGTTTTGAATGAATAGTTCTCTTCCTTCCTTTGCATTCTTGTAGTCCATAGCGATCATCCTGTGTTCTGGGGGCATTTCATACTTTTCGTGTGGAGCAAAGATGTTGTTAATCCATACTATGTAGAAAAAGGCTAAGGTGAGCACTGTGAAGAATATTGTCTTAATCATTTTTGCTACCTCCTTCGGCTTTGTACTTACGCAGTTCCAGGATGGATATTATAGGCAGGGAGATAAAGAAAGAGACAAAGGTTAAGGTAAATATGAGTCCAAGAAATGCAACAGTTGGAGTTGGAGACATTGATCCTAATATAGTCAAAGCCATAGAGGATATTACAAGCACCACAAACATCACAAAGAATAGAGGTCTATTTCTTGTACTCCTTAGAGGCGAAAAGTCCAGGAATGGTAGGATCAACAGAAGGAGAAGGGCTACGCTGAACATCACAAAACCCAGGAACTTGTTTGGAATAGACCTAAATATAGCGTAAAAAGCCAAAAGATACCACTCGGGGGCTATGTGGGCAGGTGTTTTGAAAGGATCAGCTGGGTCGTAGTTATCTGCGGGTAAGAAGTGCTTCATGTAAAAGAACACAAAGAAGAAGAAAATTGCCAAATATACCATTAAGTAAACACCTTCCTTAAGAGTCATATAGGGATGGAAGGGAACACCTTCCTTCTTCTTATCTATCTCCCTGCCATCTGGCGAGGTTATACCATGTGCCCTAATAAGGTAAAAGTGAAAGCCCACAAGACCCAGTAGAATGAGAGGCAATAGCCATATGTGAAGTCCAAAGAACCTTCCGAGGGTTATCTGACCTAACTCATAACCGCCCTTCATCCATACGGATATGGTTTCTCCGATCTTTAGCTTGCCTATGATGGGGGCGCTGTCTATGGAGGTGGGTATCTCAGTGGTAACCACCATTCCCCAGTAGGAGAGCTGTCCCCAAGGTAGAAGATAACCGGATAGAGCGGTCGCAAGAAGGACAAAGTATATGAAAAAGCCCACAATCCAGGTTAGTTCCCTAGGCTTTTTGTATGCGTTGTAGTATATCCCAGCAAATATGTGAAGATAAACTATGGCGAGGAAGAAGTTAGCACCTGCTGCATGGATATGCCTAATTAGCCACATAAAGGGAATTTCCTTCATTATAGTGTAGTTAACGCTATCGAAAGCAGTGTGGATGTTGGGTTGGTAATACATTACCAAAAATATGCCAGAGATTATCTGAATTAGGAAAGCCACAGTAGCCATTACGCCAAAGGCGTAGGGAAATGTTAGATTTTTTGGAACTTTGTAATCTACCATTTGGGACTGCCATAGTTTTGATAGCTTTCCTCTTTCGTCAAACCATCTTCCGATCCTTCCGATCATAGCCAAACCTCCTTAGGTTAATTCCTTTACAAAACCTTCTTCTCCAATGATAAGCTTGTTGCCTTCCCTCTTTTGAGGGGGCACATACAATGGTCTTGGTGGGGGACCTGCAATGTTGTCACCCCATGGTGAATAGAACCCTCCATGGCAGGGACAGTGGAACACGGGATACTTAAACTCTCCTTCTCCCTGAGGTTTCCAGAGGGGTACGCAGCCAAGGTGGGTACATACCGCCACAAGAGCGTAGGCGTCTTGTCCTTGCAAGAGCTTCGCATTTTGGTCGTTTATCCTTTTGCCGTTCCACTGAAAGCCCTGTGGTAGCTTGACTACAAAGACAGGTTTACCCTTCCAAGAAACAACTCTGACATGAAGGTCTGGAATTTGGGAAACATCCACTTCCACTTTGGCTCCTGCTAGGGAAGCTTGGCTGGGAGAAAGTACCTTAACTATAGGATATAACACACCTATTGCTCCCAGGACACCCAAGCCTCCCACAGCAAAGCCTAAAATGTCTCTCCTTGAGGTTTCCATGCCACGACCTCCTTTGGTGATATAACAAGTTAATTATAATCGCATATCCTAAAACATGCGAAAGAAATCATCACCTGAAGTTTTTAGAACATCTTTGTGCGGAAAAGTGTTAGAATTATATAACCTCTATCATAAACTTTTGGAGGAGGCCTATGGCAATTTTGGTGGATAAAAACACCAGGGTAGTGGTGCAAGGTATCACAGGAAAGGAAGGCTCTTTCCATGCCCTCCAGTGTAAGGCTTATGGCACTCAGGTGGTAGCGGGCGTTACCCCTGGTAAAGGTGGACAAAAGGTGGAAGACATTCCCGTCTTCAATACGGTAGAGGAGGCGGTAAAAGAAACCTCTGCCAATTGCTCCTTGATCTTTGTACCTCCGGCTTTTGCAGCAGATGCTATAGTAGAAGCCTTAGATGCGGGTATAGAATTGGTGGTTTGTATAACGGAGGGTATCCCTGTAAGAGACATGCTTAAAGTAAAGCATTACATGTTAAGGAACTACCCAAAGGCAAAGCTTATAGGTCCCAACTGTCCCGGTGTAATAACTCCAGGAGAGGCAAAGGTGGGTATAATGCCCGGACACATATTCAAGAGGGGCACCATAGGGATCGTTTCAAGGAGTGGAACACTGACCTATGAGGCATCCCATCAGCTTACCCGCTATGGACTTGGGCAATCTACCGCAGTGGGTATAGGGGGAGACCCTGTACATGGACTATCCCACAAGGATGTGATTGCTATGTTTAACGAAGATCCAGAGACAGAGGCTATACTTATGATAGGTGAGATAGGTGGGACTGCGGAGGAGGAAGCAGCAGAGTATATAAAGCAGTTCGTAAAGAAGCCCGTTTTTGCATACATTGCCGGTATAACCGCACCACCGGGTAGAAGAATGGGACATGCCGGTGCTATAATCACCGGTGGGAAAGGTACTGCCCAGGCTAAGATATCAGCTCTCAGGGACGCAGGAGTTCATGTAATAGAAAATCCCGCCTTTATAGGAAAAACCGTAGCAGAGGTCTTAGGCAAAAGATGATTAAAAACATGGTTTATTTTCTAAATGTGCTATAATTTATTTACTTCAAAACTTTTAGGAGGTTAAGGTATGGCTGTAAGGACAAAGGTGGAGCAAGACACTTGCACCGCTTGTGAGCTTTGCTACGACAGACTTCCAGAAATTTACAAAAACAGGGGTGATGGCATCGCACAGGTAGTTTCTCCTGGAGCTGATGGGTATATGGTAGTGCCCCCTGAGCTTGAGGCTGAGGTAAAAGAGATCGCCGACGAATGCCCCAG
>JAEMPM010000082.1 GCA_022759285.1 Thermocrinis sp. | reverse complement strand
TCCTTCTTCTTTCCTTATAAACTGCCTGCCTACATTGCCTTATTATGGTTCTGTATTTGTAATACACAGAGGGCTCTTTGATGGGTAGCTTGTAATACTTTTCCAGAAGTAGCATAATATCTTCGGTAGTCAGGTATTTATGGTTCCTTATTAGCCCCTTTATATACTTAACTATACGGGTCTCTTTCATTAGGGAATTAAGTATATACCAACCCAGTTTGTGTTATAATGATTATCAACATGGAAGGTTTGAGCTTAAGTCATGTATATACGGGACTTTTGGCGATGGCTATTTCTGCGATTTTAGTTTTACTGGCAGGCAAACCCTCCATAAAACCTACCAAATTTCAAGCCCTTTGGGAGGGATACATAAGGTTTGTTAGGAGTATGGTTATAGAGAACATGGGACATGAGGGTTTAAGGTATGTTCCTCTAATATCCGCTATTGGTCTTTTTGTGTTCTTTTCCAACCTTTTGGGGATGGTGCCTGGATTGGAGGCACCTACCGCTAACGTAAACACCAACTTAGCTCTTGCTCTAATTGTGTTTATCTTTTACAACATAGAAGGCTTTAGGCTGCACGGTGTTGGATATCTAAAGCACTTCATGGGACCCAATCCTTACTTGGCTCCCGTTTTCTTTCCTATAGAGGTTGTTTCCCATTTAGCAAGACCCATAACCCTAACCCTCAGGCTTTTTGCCAACATGAAGGGAGGGGCTATGATTTTGGTAGTTTTGGTAAGCCTTGTGGTACAAAACTACCTTATAATGGCTATCTCTCCTGTATTTCTGCTGTTTATAATCGCTATAAAGTTTTTGGCGGTTTTCATACAGGCATACATATTTATGATACTTTCCACCATTTATTTAGCTGGAGCAGTGGTCCATGAAGAACATTAAAAAATTCATAATAAGGAGGTAATACAATGAGAAAGGCGCTTCTTATGAGCATGCTAATCCCTGCGCTGGCGTTGGCAGCTGAGGGAGAATCCCTAAAGCAGGGAATCATGTATTTGGGAGCAAGCCTTGCAATAGGCTTAGCCGCTTTTGGAGCTGGAATAGGTATGGGTTATTTGCTTAAGGGCACTCAAGAAGGTTTAGCAAGAAACCCAACAGTAGGTGGTAGGCTTCAGACTACAATGTTTATAGGACTAGCTTTCCTGGAAACTCTTGCACTCTATGGTCTGTTGGTGGCTATAATAATTCTCTTTGTAAAATAAACTACGGGGGCTTGCTCCCCCTTTTGGAGGTAAAAGAGTATGGCGACTAAAAGGAATATTACACATCTTTCAAATAGGAAGAGAAGACGTAAAAGCGGATTTTTGGCACGAATGTCCTCCAAAAGCGGGAGAAAGATCATAGCAAGAAGACGTAAGAAAGGTAGAAAGGTGCTTGCACCTAGGTGAAGGGGCTTGTTATCCTTCTTGTAAAGTTTTGGCAGAAGTTTATTTCTCCTCTTTATCCGCCATCTTGTCGGTATTACCCTACATGTTCCGAATATGCCATAATGGCGGTGGAGAAATACGGTGTGATAAAAGGGATTGCTAAAGCCATATGGCGTATAGTAAGGTGCCATCCCTTTTCTAAAGGAGGCGTTGATTATCCCTGATGCAAAGGCAGGATATTGATCCTAAAAAGTTCTTTGTGGTCGTTGTCTTGATAACCCTTTTCATATTTGCTTATCAAGCTTACCTTATCCTTTTCCCTCCGCAGAGCATTCAGGGTAAAGGAAACCAGACAATAAAAGAAGAGAATGCATCCACAGAGGTACCTCAGCTTTTACTGGGAACTACAAGGGAAAAGGTAAAGCCCACAAATCTTGTTAGCTACAAATCTGAGAACTTTGAGCTTGTCTTTGCTCAAGAGGGTGGAAGACTGGTTGGATTCAAAGATCTAAAATACAACAGAGAGCTTATCACAGAGGAGGAAAAAAGGCTGAACCTGTTCCCCCTTGAGGTATTCACCGGGAACCCAAGCATTGACCTTGCGCTGAACTCAGAGAGTTATGAGGTAAAGGTGGAGGGTAACAAAATAAGGCTAATACTCAAAAAAGAAAACTGGAGCGTAGAAAAGATTTTGGAGGACAAGGGAAATTACTTTGTGCTCTCTGTGGTTGGTAAAAACCTTCCGCCTCTGTTTGTATCCTCTGGTCTTCAAGTAAAGGAAAATGACTTTTATACCCACTCAGGTCCTGTACTAAAGGTGGGAGAGAAAGTTCTAAGGTTAGGAATAAAGGACATTCAATCTAAAGAGCTTATAGTTGGAGATATAAAGTTTGCGGGTGTGGAGAGCAGGTACTACTTTAAGGGTTTTCAGGGTGATATATCTGCTTCTGCAGTGTATAGAGTAGGCGAAAAGGACAGCCTAGTTCTTGTTAGGGCAGAAAAACCTTTAAACCTCTACATGGGTGCTAAGGAATACGGCCGTTTAAAGCCTTTGGGTCTTTCAGATGTTATAGACTACGGTAGCCTCAAACTTTTGGTAAAACCCCTCTTCGTATTTATGTATTGGATCTATGAACACCTTAACTCTTGGGTTTTTTCCATTTTTGCTCTTACCCTTATCGTCAGGCTTTTAATGTTTCCCCTTACCTACAAAAGCACTGTTTCTATGATGAAGCTTTCGGAGCTTGCACCCAAGATGCAACAGCTTAAAGAAAAATACAAAGACGACCCTGTCAAACTTCAAGAGGAAATGATCAAACTCTATTCGGAAGCGGGCTTTAACCCTGCTTCAGGTTGTCTGCCTATATTCTTACAAATACCTGTTTTCTTTGCCCTCTATAAGGTTCTAACCATAACCGCAGACCTACAGCTTGCTAAGTTTTTATGGATAAACAGCTTGGCAGAAAGGGACCCTTTCTACATCCTGCCCGTACTTATGGGAGTAACCATGATAGCCCAACAATTCGTAAGCCCATCTCCTGAAAAATCTCAGAACTTTATGATGTATATATCGTCGGTTGTGTTTACATTCCTCTTTGCCAATTTCCCCTCCGGCTTAGTGCTCTATTGGACCTTTAACAACATCATAAGTTTGGTTCAGAGCTACTTTATAAAGAAGCTAATCACAAAGCCGGAGGGAAAGGAAGAGAAAAGGGGTAAGAAAAAATGAGGGTTCTTATCACTGGTGGTGCAGGTTTTATTGGTTCCAACCTAGTAAAAGAACTGCAAAGCACTTATTCTAAGGCAAAGATTTGGGTTTTGGACAATTTTTCCTCTGGGCACTTTAAAAATCTGCTGGGCTTTAAAGGGGAAGTTATCACCGCAGACCTATCGGAACCAACTCTTTGGGAATGGCTAAAAAGAAACTTCCACTTTGATGTGGTCTTCCATCAGGGTGCCATAACAGATACTACTATAATGGACCAATTTAAAATGCTAAAGGTTAATGCAGACAGTCTGAGGTTTATACTGGATGCGGTCCTTGCATGGAAGGCTAAACTCATATATGCCTCTTCCGCTGGCGTCTATGGAAACAGTCCATCACCCATGAGAGAAGGGGAAGGGGAATTTCCCGAAAACCCTTATGGCTTTTCTAAGTTGATGATGGACCGAATAGCCCTGAACTTCATGGAGGAGAATCCACATATAAAAGTTGTGGGTCTGAGATACTTCAATGTGTATGGACCGGGGGAAAGCTACAAGGGAAAGACCGCCAGCATGGTCTATCAACTATACAAACAAATGAAGGAAGGAAAAAGACCAAGGCTATTCAAGTGGGGAGAGCAGAGGAGAGATTTTGTCTATATAAAGGATGTGATAAGGGCAAACCTATTGGCAATGGAGAAGGATGTTTCTGGTATTTTCAACATAGCTACTGGTGTTGCAAGAAGCTTTAATGAGATCGTTTCCATCCTAAACCAGCTTTTGGGTACTAACTTAGAACCCGATTACTTTGATTGCCCCTACGACTTTTATCAGAACTACACCCAGGCGGACATAACTAAGGCAAGAGAACTTTTGGGCTACGAACCTCAATATAGCTTAGAAGAGGGCATAAAGGATTATCTTAAGCATCTGTGAACTGGGAAGAGATACTCAACGCCCTTGGAGAGGGGGTTTTGGTTTTAAAAGGTTCAGAGGTAACCTTTGCTAACCGTTTTTTGGTAGAAAACCAGCTCGTTAGGGAAGACTGGAGAGGAAAACACTACTACGAGGCAATAAAAAGCTTACCCTTTATATCAATCGTAGGAAAAGCTTTTGGTAAAGACTCTCTTTCTGAGGAATTTCAATACCTTGAAAAGTTCTACAAAGTAGTTTCAAAGAGGATAGGCGAGATACTTGTCTGCGAGATTTCCGATGTTAGCTCTGTGAAGAAATACGAGCAATCAAAGAGAGAGTTCGTGGATAACGCTTCCCACGAACTGAAAACGCCTATATCGGTTTTAAGGGGTATAGTGGAAACCCTTTTGGAGGGGGAAGGGGACCAAAGAAAAAGGTATTTTTTAGAGAAAGCTTTAAGGAGAATAGAACAGATGCAAAACCTAGTAGAAGACTTACTAACATTAACCAAGCTTGAATCGGGCAGGGAGAAGTTAAACCTTTCGGAGTTCAAACTGAGGGAACTGGTGGAAGAGGTCTACGATAGCCTTGAGCAAGAATTCGCAAAAAGGGAGGTTAGCTTTGAAAATTTGGTGAGTGAAGACTTTAAAATGTTTGCAGATAAGCAGAAGCTCTTTTTACTTTTGAGAAATCTTATAGACAACGCGGTAAAGTATAACAAAAGAGGAGGGAAAGTGTTGGTACGGGCCAAAAAGGAGGAAAACAAGCAGATCCTAGAGGTTGAAGACACGGGCATAGGCATTCCACCGGAGCATGTTCCCTTTATCTTTGAGAGGTTTTACAGGGTAGATAAAGGGAGATCTAAAGAGATGGGTGGCACAGGTTTGGGACTTTCCATAGTAAAGCACATTGTTTTTTTGCA
>JAEMPM010000030.1 GCA_022759285.1 Thermocrinis sp. | reverse complement strand
CCTCCTTCACAACATCTTGGTCTTTAAAGGGATATTTTACTCCCTTTATTTCTTGGTAGTCTTCATGTCCTTTGCCTGCTATAAGGACTACATCTCCCTCTTTGGCGTTCTGCAAGGCGAACTTTATCGCTTCCTTTCTGTCCTTTTGCACAAAGACTTTTTGCTTCTGCTCTATACCTTTCAAAATGTCCTCTATTATAGCTTCAGGTTCTTCCCACCTTGGATTGTCGGAGGTTATAACCACAAAGTCTGCCCACTTTTCCGCAACCTTTCCCATTAAAGGTCTTTTGGTCTTATCCCTGTTGCCACCGGCACCAAAGACCACCCATAATTTGCCCTTTGTCAGTCTTCTGGCAGTGATCAAAACCTTCTCCAAAGCATCTGGCGTGTGGGCGTAATCTACTATTGCCAACTTCCCCTCCTTGAAAAAGGTCTCAAACCTGCCGGGAACGATTACCCTTTCTACACCGTGCTGTATTGTCTCCGCATCCAAACCACAGAGAAAGCCCACAAGGATGCCCAAACTGAGGTTGTAAGCCTGAAATTCACCCCTTAGGTTAGAGAAAAATTTGTAAGTCCTGCCTTCCCACTCAAGAGTAAGCTTACTACCCTCAATAGATGTTTCAAAGTCTATTATTCTAAGATTTCCATTCCTCCCGTAAGTTATAGCTTTTCCTTTGAGTTCCTCCAAGATTCGCCTACCGTATTCGTCGTCTATGTTTATTAAGGAATACTCCTGCGGGTACTCTACAAAAAGCCTCAACTTTGCCCGAAAGTAGTTTTCCATAGAGCCATGATAGTCCAGATGATCCTGAGAAAGGTTGGTAAAAGCAGTTATAAAAAACTTTGTGCCCCAAACACGCCTTTGGTCTAAAGCATGAGAAGAAACCTCACAGGCTACAGCCTCTGCTCCATCCTCTAGCATTCGCTTTAATGTACGATGCCATTGGATAGGGTCCGGCGTCGTTCTTCCTTCGTACTCGTATATTTTGTCTCTGAAACGGTAGTATATTGTGCCTATAAGACCAGTGGGAATGCCCCCTGCGTTAAGAACAGCTTCCACTATATGGCTACTTGTGGTCTTTCCGTTGGTGCCTGTTATACCAACTACCTTTAGCCTTTCAGAGGGCCTGCCAAAGAACTCATTTGCCAACTCTCCAAGAAATTTTCTGGTGTCTTCAACTTTGATGATCCTCTTGTCTTTTATTCCTACGTCTCTCTCCACAAATACCAAACTGGCACCTCTACTTAGGGCTTCCTGAACAAAGTTGTGCCCATCTGTAGAGGAACCCTTTATGGCCACAAAGACCCACCCTTCTTGAACTTCCTTTGAGTTTTGGGTGATGCCCTTTATCTTGGAAAGCTCCACCTTAGATTATTTTAACTCAGAGAGGTTCTGACCATTAACCAGTCCAGTCTATAGATGCCAAAAGTTGACATCTTCGCAAAGCTGTTTGAAAAGGAGCAGTTTGATTATAATTATGAACAATGCTGAGAATACCTAAACACATAGCAATCATAATGGACGGTAATGGGAGGTGGGCAAAGGAAAGAGGTTTGCCAAGAATAGCAGGACATTATGAGGGAGTAAAAAGGGCAGAAGAGGTGGTCTATGCATGTCAGGAGCTAGGCGTAGAGTTTTTGACACTATACACTTTTTCCACAGAAAACTGGAAAAGACCCAAGGAAGAAATAAAAGCCCTCTTTGAGCTCTTTGAGAATTATTTAACCAAAAAAGTTCCGGAATTAAAGAAGAGGGGTATAAAGCTGAAGTTTATAGGAAGGAAAGACAGAATTCCTAAAAGCACCCTAAAGGTCATGAATCATGCAGAAGAAAGCACTAAGGATTGTACATCCCTTACGGTTATCTTGGCGGTAGATTACGGAGGTAGAGATGAGATAATTAGGGCAATAAACAAATTGTTAAACTCTGGCATAAAGAGTATAACCGAAGAACAATTTGCCCAATTTCTAGACCTTGTGGGCATCCCAGACCCTGATTTGCTTATCAGAACCGCCGGAGAAGAAAGAGTCTCTAACTTTCTACTTTGGCATATTGCCTACACGGAATTTTACTTTTCACCGGTTTATTGGCCCGATTTTACAAAGGAAGAACTCATAAAAGCCTTAGAAGACTTTTCCTGCAGGGAGAGAAAATTCGGTGCGGTTCTCTAAAGGAAGAGAAACTGTAGGTCTTCTCATAGGCGTAGCAACCCTTATATCTGCCTTTATTCCAAATTCTATGTTCTTACTCTTACTGTGTCTCCTATCTTTTGGTATGGCAAGGGAATTGGGAAAGGCTTTGGGAGCCTCAGAGATTTCTTACCTTGCCCCTTTAGTACTTGTTTTATCTGTTTTTAGTTTTGAGCTTGGAATTGCTGGAGTTTTACTGCTTGCTTTTTTGTTTGCGTACCTTAAGTGGTCCTTGGACTATCTTTTGAAGGCGGTGTTTGTACTTATCTACGCTGGTTTTCTACCGATATATTTGTATATTGTCAAAAGCCAAAGTTCGTGGGAGCTTATTAAGTTGGTATTTTTTGCATACACGGTGGATACTGCCTCCTATTATGCAGGTAAGCTCTTTGGTAAAAGACCTTTGGCGGTTAGGCTATCTCCTAAAAAAACCTGGGAAGGTTTGGCGGGCGGTATGCTTGGTGGTATGCTTTTCTTTTACTTTATTAATAAGCCCATACTCCTTGCAGTGCCTTTTGTTCTTATCGCCTTAGCGGGGGATCTCTTCAAGAGCTTTATTAAAAGACAAGTGGGAATTAAAGACTTTTCTAACCTGCTCGGAGAACATGGCGGTTTAGTGGATAGATTTGATTCGGTGCTTTTTGTTGCAGTTTTCTGGAAAATAATATAATTGAAGATAAAGGGGGCTGAAATGAGAAAATTGTTATTGATCATTATCTTTTTCATGAGTCTTGCCTATGCCACCACACTTCGAGAGATGAAGTTTGAAAACGCTAAGCTTGAGACTGTTCTCAAAGCTTTATCTCAGGTGGCAGAGTTCAACGTGATTTTTGACCCCAACATAAGTGCAGACCTACAAAAACCTGTTAGCGTATCTGTTTTTAAGCCTATGCCCATTGGAGAGGCTATTAACCTTATTCTCAAAGAGTACGGCCTTATAGCAGTTCCTGTGGATACTAAGGTTTATAGGATCACAAAGGCCGGAGAACTGACCATCAATGTGGGAGCCATTGGAGAAGATCAGATCAGAAAAATAGTGGGTTTTCTAAAGGAGAGGGTAAGCCCTTCCGCAGAAATCGTAATAGACAGAACACTTGGAACTATTTACATAAGAGACGAGGAGGCAAGGATTAAAAGGTTGGAGCCAGCTCTAAAGGATTTTCAAAAAGTTGTCGGGAAGATAGCCCCCGCAGAAGAGAGAATAACAAGGGTCTTTTATCTGAAAAATATAGACGTGGAAGAAGCGTACCGGTTGATTTTGCCGAAAACTAAAAAGGATACAGTTGTAAACAAAATACCAACCTTTAACGCCTTGGTGATAACCGATACACCTTCTCAGATTGAAGAATATACCAAAGCACTTCAAAGTTTCCTAACTGAAACTCCAAGGGAAAGAAAACCCGTAACTAAAATCTTCTACCTTAAATACATATCCCCCGAAGAGTTCGTAAAGATGATAGAACCTCTCAGGTCCGAGGCTGGTGTAATATTGAGTGGGGGAGGGTTTAAAGTTGAGACTACACCCCAGCAGTCCCAACCAACGACAGGACAACAAACACAAACTCAAGTGCAACCAGCACCTACCCCAATCTTAAAAGAATTCAATGCAGTAATGATCACAGATTACCCAGAGGTAATAGAAAACATAATGGATAGGTTCAAAGAATACATAAGCGAGGAACCTGTAAGAATTAGAATTGAGGCAAGGGTAACAGAAGTAAGCGAGGAAGCCCTTAGGGAACTAGGAATAAATTGGAGCGTTTTGCTTTCTAATACACAGGTTCCATCGGCTTGGTCTGGTGGAGTTGGTTCAAATGTAGACTTGGGTTCTCTATCATCTGGTGGAACTGGTTCAAATGTAGGAACGGGTTCTTTACCAACATGGTGGTATAATCCTGGTCTTTCTACTACTCCGGGCGGAATAGCCATATTTACTTATCAGAAAGCTATGTTAAACGCCCTCAATTTAAGGATATCCGCCTTAGAGAGAATAGGCTTTGCAAAAAATATTGCAAAGCCCTCAGTTTTAACCATCAACGGACAGAAGGCTACTATAAAGCAAGGAGTCCAGGTGCCTTATCAAGTTGCAGCAGTAGGTGCGGGTGGGACTGCTGTTCCGACCGTTCAATTTAAAGACGTAGTATTACAGCTTGATGTAACTCCTATAGTCTCTCCAGATGGAAGGATAATGATGGAAATTGCGCTAAAAAGGGACACACTTGGTCAACAAACTCCTGTTGGACCTGCTATAGAAACAAAAGAGGTTAAAACTAAAGTTATCGTGGAAGACGGACAAACTATCGTTATAGGCGGAGTTATAGATGAACAGAACAATACAACCAACGCAGGAATTCCTGGCTTGGTTAGAGTGCCCCTTCTTAAATATCTTTTCGGACAAGAGAGTGTAAATATCCAGAACCGTGAACTGCTTATATTCATAACTCCAATAATTGTGAGACAATGAAGGCTAAGTTCAGGCTTTCAGATGTAAAGGATATAGAGGAGCTAATCTACAAGCTTTCCGAGGTCGGTGTGAGCGTGGCTGATATATACCGCCAGCTTGCGGAGGGGAAAGAAAAAAATATAGAGTTCTACGTAGAAAAAGACAAAGTTCAAGCGGTAAGCTCCGCTATAAAGGAATTTTGTCAGTTTGAAGTTGTTTATGATGAAGGGCAAAGTAAATGGATTCCCTTTCTTTTGCTTGGCATTCTTTGGCTAGACAGTGCCTTTCTTTATGTTCTCTTAAAGCTATCTTTTCTCTCTGAAGATTTCAATTATTTTCTAAGCCAAATTTTTAGCTCGAACAAACTGGTGACTTTTGTGAAGGGTTTGGTTAGCCTTTTGGCTATCTTAGTTTATTATTTGGGATTTATTTTTG